>JBGGMI010000268.1:0-20800 GCA_041288075.1 Fimbriimonas sp. | reverse complement strand
TTTCTCTGGAAGGACCAGGGACGTCGGGACCTGAGCTCGGAAACCGGGCACTATGCCTGGGCCGATAGGGACTATGAGATTTTGGCGAAGCATGGCTTCGGAGTTGCTCGCGAGGGAATCCCTTGGCCGATGGTCGATCTTGGGCACGGTTATGATTTCACGATTATCGAGCCGTTTCTGGAGGCGCAGCGGAAGCACAAGGTCGTGCCGATTTGGGATTTGTGCCATTACGGATATCCAGAGCAATACGAGCCGTTCTCAGAGGCGTTTCCTGAACAGTTCGCCTCGTATTGCCGGGCAGCGGCCGAGCATGTTGCGCGTGACCATTACGGGCCACTGTTCTTCACCCCAATCAACGAGATCACCTTCTTCGGATTTGCGGCCGGCGAGTGGGGGTGGGCGGCGCCTAATGGGAAGAACCGGAGGAGAGGCACCGGCTGCGGCTGGCGCTAGCGCGAGCATCCATAGCCGGGGCGAAGGCGATCAAGCAAGTTACTCCTGAGGCTCGGCTAGTGCACGTCGATCCGCTGATCCTCGTGGTGCCACCCGTAGATCGACCTGACCTAGCGGACGAGGCAGAGGAGGAGATGCTGGGCGATACGTTCTTCTGCTGGGATGTCATTGGGGGGCTGCAGCATCCGGAGCTCGGCGGATCGTTGGAGCTCTTGGACATTGTGGGGGTCAATTGCTACTCCTTCGGGCAGATGGAGTTTCGGGAGCACGGCCCTCATCAGGCATTAGGGCCTCGGGATCCGAGAGTGAAGCCACTTTGCGATCTTCTGCGGATCGCGTGGGAGCGCTATGGGCGGCCGATGATCATTGCGGAGACGAGCGGCATGGGAGACGGACGTCCGGCCTGGCTGAAGGACGTGATGGAGGAGTGCCTTGCCGCTGTGAGGCAGGGCATCGATTTACATGGGGTGTGCCTCTTCCCTACGGTGGACATGCCGGACTGGCACAAGGGAAATTGGCTGCACAACGGATTCTGCGATGTCGTCGAGCCTGATTTGGAGCGAGTGCCGTTTCAGCCCTACGTCGACGAGCTCAGGCGATGGCAGAAAATTTTGAATCGGGTTACGGAGCTAGACGAGGACCCGCTCAGCGATCCGGTTGATTTGAACGACATTCGTCGAGCCGCTCGTGAGAAGGTTTATGTTTCCGATCAGGATTGGAGCTAGAAGCTACACTTGCATCCGATGATTCGGGTGACCTGCTACATCAAGCCGCACCGGCTGGAGGCCGTCAAATCGGCAATCGCAGCGGTCGGAGTATCGGGCATGAGCGTGTCGGATGTTCGGGGGACCGGCAATTCTCCGGAGACCAGCGAGTGGTTTGGTGGGGACGAGAGCCTTGTTGCGCTGCCGATTCGATCGAAGCTGATGGTGGTTGCCTCGGACAATCTGCAGGAGGAAATCATTCAGTCGATCTTGCAGAGCGCGGGTACGGGAGAGGACGGCGACGGCAAGATTTTCGTAGAAAGAGTGGAAGACGCACTGCGAATCCGGACGCAGGAACGAGGCGAAGCAGCAATCTAGGCGAATTCCCTGGCTTCGGCATCCGTCATACTTCAACGTGATAGGATTGTTTCATCCCATGAAGGCTCTACTGCTTGCCTCCGCTTTATTGACCTTGCTCGCGCCTCAGAAGGGCGTCCAGGTCAACGTGAACGTTAAGAACGGCGAAACCCTCGTCGGCGAACGTAAGATTCGAGTGACGGTCGTTGCGAACAACCCGGTCACCCAGGTCGAGTTCTATGTCGGCAAAGACTTGCGCGACAAGGACACGAGCACCCCCTACGAGTTCGTGATCGACAGCCTTGGAGAGAATGACGGCAAATTGCCGCTTCGATTCAGCGCTCGCACTACTGAGGCAGAGGTTGGCGATGTGACCGTTACGGTGAACATCGATAACGGTGTGGGCAAAGGCGCTGCCTTCCACATCGGTAAGGGCCAGGAAGCTCTGCAGGAGAGCAAATGGGATTCCGCGATCGTGGCTGGACGGATTGCTCTCAAGGCCGATCCCAAATCGAACGAAGCTCGGATGATTCTCGCGAGGGCGTACCTTGCGAAGGGCGAGACGGCCAAGGCTCAGAAGAATGCCGAGGACGTCTTGGAGAATAAACCCGGCGATCCTGCGGCGCTCGATCTTCTTTCAGCTATCAACCTCCGCTCCGCTTTCGGCACTTTCATTTCGGAAGGCGGCAACCGAAAAGAGGCTCTCGCGGCCATTCGTGAGTCGTTCCGCAACGGTGTTGAGAGCCGGCGCAAGCTGCTGGATGCAAATGTCGACACCGCGGGACAGCCGACGGGCGCAAATCTGCTTCCTTATGTCGACGCGGCATTCAAGGCGGGGCGATTCAATCTCGTGCTTCCGATCTTGAAGGAAGCTTTCGAGAAGGACAACCGCAGCGCTCCGATCGCCAACCGGCTGGCGTATGCGTATCTCCGGCAGGGCAAGCCAGCGGAGGCGCTGTACTACCTGAACATGGTTAAGAAGAGCGGCGCTCCCGATGCCTACAGCTTTTCTGCGATGGCAATCGCCAAGGCGGAGCTGGGAGACGTTACCGGCTCCGACGAGGCGATGAAAGAGGCTATCGTATCGGATCCTGACGATCTATCGGTCACTTCGGCGCAGGCGTACATCGCCCTGAAGTACGTGCGCAATCGGTTGGGGAATACGTTTAATTTGAACTACGACGACCTTTCGGGGACTGAGGCGGCCGCGAAGCTGGAATCTCGTGAGACGTTGCGCAAGCTGGTCAACCAACTTGAGCAGGCAGCGGGTGCCAGAACCGAGACGCTCTATTACAAGGAGGCGCTCTATAACAAGCTTTCGGAGTACGCACGCGCCCAGACTGCCTTCCAGGCGGCGGCGCTTGCGGAGCCTTCGAACTCCGATGCCTTTATCGAGGCGGGCAACCGGCTTCTCGCTTCGACCCAGCTCCAGGATATGAAGCCTGAGCCCAAGGAGCAGGCGCTGGGTACGGCAGTGATCATGTTTGAGACTGCACTCGTCGGCCGGCCGGATGCCGCGCAAGCGCTCACTGGACTCGCTTTGATTGCGACCATCGAGGGCAAGCTGGACCAGGCGATCAAGTATGGAGACGCGGCAGTTCGTGCGAACCCTGATTATGCTGCGGGCCATCTGGCCTTGGGCACGGCCTACAATCTGGCCGCGAATGCCGTTCGCAAGCAGGCGGACGCCATTCGAACGAAGAGTAAGCAGGGGGGCACGAGCCCCGCGGAGCGGCAGGAGCTAGAGTTGCAGGCGCGAAAGCTAGAGGATCAGGCAACGAAGTACGTTCACGACGCCCGCGACGAAGGGACAGCCGCGGCGAAGATCGACAAGCGTGTGGAGGGGCAAGAGCTCTCCAAACCTTATCCAGCCTGGCGGTACTACAGCGCGGGTGGACGGACTCCGGTTCTGCCACAGCCGAAGTAGGGCTGTCGAGAAGGTGGGGGTGGCGATTGCCACCCCCAGTTTTTATGGATTGATCTGAACCGTTCGGATCTCTGTGTAGAACTCCTTTGCGACGGAGCCCTGCTCCCGGGAGTGGGAGCTTGAACCTTTGACTCCGCCGAAGGGCGCATGAGGGTCCACGCCGGTCGTGTCGGCATTGACCCTTACCATTCCGGCCTCGATGCGGTGGATGTAGGTGAGTGCGGCAGCGATGTCTCTTGTGAAGAGGGACGCGCTTAGTCCGTACGGCGTGTTGTTCGCAATCTTAATCGCTTCATCCAGGCCATCCGCTTCGATCATCGACAGTACCGGGCCGAAGAGCTCCTGTTGAGCGAGGTTCGAATGTTGGTAGGTTGCAAACACTGCGGGAGCCACGAAGAAGCCCTGATTCGGAACTGAAGCCTGATAAATGCTCTCGCTCCCCTGCACCGCCTCGTTAATTCGGCCCTGAGATTCTTCTGTAATCACCGGACCGACCGCCGTAGCCATCTCTCCCGGATCTCCGACCGGCAAAGCCAAGATCGCCTTCTGCAACTCGTCGATAAATGACCCCCGCACGCTTCGATCCACGATGACCCGGCTCGTCGCGGTACATTTCTGCCCCGCAAACCGCATCGCCCCGCTGGCCACCAAATTGGCAGCTTGAGCTAGATTCGCGTCGGCCAGAACGAGCGCAGGGTTCTTGCCGCCCATCTCCGTCTGGTACTTCACGTTCCGGCGAGCGCATGCTTCGGCTACCTTTGCCCCAACTTCGGCAGAGCCGGTAAAGCTGACACATCGAATCAGCTCGTTTTGGACAAGGGCCTTTCCGGTGTCTCCGGCACCCAGCAGAACGTTGAACACGCCTGCTGGCAGACCCGCCGCCTGCGCGGTTTCACTCAGCAGGGCAGCACACCAAACGGCTTCCTCCGCAGGTTTTAGAACCACCGTGTTCCCCACTGCCAATGCTGGGGCGGCCTTCCAGAGCGGGATCGCTAGCGGGAAATTCCAAGGGGTGATCAGACCGGCGACGCCGAGAGGCTGTCGGATTGAGAACTGAAGCGCGCCAGGAGTCAGCGATGGTATGACGTCTCCCGACTGCCGAACCGCCTCTCCCGCGTAGTATCGAAGGATCGCCACGCAGCGGCCCACCTCGCCTCGAGCCTCACCCAACGGCTTCCCTACTTCCCGGACGATCGCTTGGGCCAGTTCCTCGGCACGAGCATTGATGGCGTCAGCCCACTTGTAAAGGACATCGCCCCTTGCGGGTCCCGCGAGCTTGGACCAGGTGCCAAAGGCGTTTGACGCGGCCTCGGCGGCTTGCTGCACGTCCGCCTCGGATGCGGCGGCGAACTCCGCGACTACATCCTTAGGCACCGTAGGGTTCAAAGACGGGATGAGATCGCCCGACGACTCAAGCGGTTGGCCGGCAACGGTGGAAAAGAGCCTGGTGGCCTGGAGAGACATGGAAGCAAGTGTATCTCCCATCTTGGGCTAATATCCGTGCCATGTCGGACTTGACGCAGGTAGCGCCCTACTACAAAAACCCTCGAATGGAGGTGGTCGAGGCGGTGCCTGAGGGCGTCAAGTCGGTTCTCGATGTCGGGTGTGCAAGCGGGGCATTTGGAGCAGCCGTCAAGGAACGTTTGGGTCCGGTTGTATGGGGCATCGAGATGAATGACGCGATTGCGCTTCATGCCAAGAAACGGCTGGATGAAGTGTTTGTGGGCGATGCCCTCACCATCATTCCGCAGCTGTCTCGCAAATTCGACCTCGTCACATTCAACGACGTGCTGGAGCATATGCCCGAACCCGGATTCGTATTGCGCAATACTGCTTCCGTTTTGAATCCGGGCGGTTGCGTGCTGATGTCCTTGCCAAACATCCGTTACTGGGATGCCTTTTTGCAGATCGCGTTTGGGGCCGATTTCCCTCAAGAGGATTCGGGCATCTTCGATCGGACTCATCTGAGGTTCTTCACCCAAAAGTCGATCCGTCGTTTTTTGCCGGAGAATGGCTACGAAATCGTCTGGATGCGGGGGATCAACCCGACCCCCAGCCGGAAGCTGCGCGCGATCAACCTGCTAACGGCGAATAAGTTTGAAGATTGCAAGTACCTTCAGTTTTTGATTCTCGCACGGCCGGTCGACCCCTCTGCCAGTCCCAACGCGTCATAACAAGCAGTGCTTTCTCTAGTCGCCTGCGCGCTCACCCTGGCCCAGGCTCCCATCGACCAGCCGCAGCGACTGCGTACGATCTTGCCAAACGGAGCCGTCTTGCTCGTGGAGCGACGTTCTTCCGCGAAGTCACTTTCCCTTCAGCTCTTCATCAGTGCCAGAGCGGGAGGCACCTTTGCCGAGCGGCACCTCCTTGAGCATCTGGCCGCACTAGGGAACGGGGACCTGGATGTCCGGCTGGAATCACAGGGAGCTTTTTTGAAGGCGCAAACGCTTCGAGAGGCAACCGTCTACGAGTTCGATTTACCGCAAGGAAAGTTTGCTTTGGGGCTGTCGGCACTGCACGAGATCCTCACGCCTCGGAAGTGGTCTACGGGGCAGGTAAGAAAGGAGGCGGACATTCTGAAGCTGGAAGATCGAACGCGGAACTCGGCCGCGAGAGTTTCCGACGCAGCATGGCTAAAGGCATATGGCCCAGCGGGGGCGAGTGCCTTTGACCTAACCGTCCCAACTCCTGAGCGCATGGCGCAGCTCCAGCATTCCGCCCTTCGCCCGGAGAACCTCGGGGTCGTGGCAATTGGCAACATCGAGCTTGACGCGACCACGGCAGCGATTGAAAGGGAGCTCAAGACGCGGATACCGCCGAGCTCGAAAGTGGAACCGTCCGCAGAGAGAAAGCCGGGGGGCGGAGGTAGCACTGAGGCAGGGGCCAACGGACGAGCGGTTGCAGTGCCGGTGCCCTCCTACCGGAATCCAGTCACTGCTGCGGTTCTCAGTGCCGCACTTGCGTTGGCTTCCGAGCAAAGGGAAAGCTACGTCACCTACACGCCTTCCTCCAAGAACGGGCTTGTCATTCTGGGATCAACGCAGGACTCCGAAATCAAAACAGCAGCGAGGGCGGAGGAGTTGTTTGCTCTAGGGAAGCTCATGGGCAAGCAGTGGGTTCAGGAGCGGATCGCGGGGTTTTACAGGGGATTGCTGCTGGTTCAGGAGCGAGACCTGCGACCCGAGACGCTTCGCGAGAACATCGACGCGATGACGTTGGAGCAATTCCGAGAGGCATTGGCTCGATTCATTTCCCCAACCGCGGTGACCGTAACCGGCCGCACCTCGAGCTCGCAGGTGGATACTCGATCCGTCGAGTACGCGCTCCCGAAAGTTTCTCCGCCTATGCCCGCAGTGGTCGAGGTCAGGGACGCTAGCGAAGATAAGGTTTCCCTCCAATGCCTCGTCGCCTTGCCGTCTCTTTCGGCGGCTGAGCGCGGGCTACTCGCGATTGCAGTCGCGGCGATTCCGAGAGGGACGGATCACTATCCGCGAAGAGAAATGATGGCCGTGACGGGAGGAGCACCGGTCGAGACGGTTTTGGCTCCTGACCACGTGAGGCTCTCGCTGAGCGTTGCGCCCTCTCGGTTGTCCGACGGACTCGCCTTGATGGAGAGTCTCCTGAGGAGTCCGAGTTTGCGGCCCGAGGACCTGCATGCGCCATCGAGGCCCGGCGATCCCTGGCAGATCGCGTTACAGCGTTTTTTCTTTGCTCCACCGAAGTTTACGGAAGCCGCAGTTCGAGAGGTTTGTATGAAAGTTTTCCGGCCCGAGCGTGTCACGCTTGCGGCGGGAGGCAATTTTGAAGCTGGGCTACCCACCGCTCAATGGCAGACAAGGATGAGCGCCTGGCATCCGGCTCGGCTCCAGCGCGGCGGAAACGACTATTCCAACGCACAAGTGTTCTCGTCAACCTTGCATGGCGTGCAGACAATCGACATCGCTTCCGAGTTGGCTCCCAAATCCTTTAGCCTCTATCCGCGCCTACTGGCAACATTTGCGCTGGGCGGCGGCAAGGGATCGTCTCTGTTTCGGGTTGTGCGCCATAGCCTGGGTATCAGCTATCGGCAAGAGGCGGTGCTCTCCCCCACCCCTGAAGCGCTCGAAACACGGCTCCTTATCGAAACAGACCCTGCTGAGAGCGATCTGGACCGGGTTCAATCGGCGCTCCTGAAGGACATCGATGGCTGGAGCGATGCCGACAAGCTAAGGGCGTTGGGCATTGCCGACGCGGTCATTAACCGACAAAATGAGTTCAGCCCCTTCTACCTGAGCGGCTTTACGCCTGTGCTCTCCGACCTATCCGGCCGCACATTGATTTCAGCCTATTGGCAAATGAAGACTGGCCAAGCCTGGGTCCCAGACCAGATATTTGAAAACTTGAGAAACATTTCTTTAGAGGACCTAAAAGAAGCCGCAAAGCAAATTGTGAACGGCCAAGTTCGGGTGCTGAAGGGTTAATCGAAGGAAGGATCCTTGCGGCAAAGGGGCAGAAAGTCGCACCCGTTGCAGAGCGCTTTCATCACGGGCGTGCGTTCGTAATAATCTTCACCTAGAATTTCGTTGCCAATCTGCCGCACTGCGTTCTCAAAGAGCTCCATCTCCGCCGGCTCCATCTGCCACACCGCCGAGTCTCCTGAGCGCAGCGCGATGATCCTTGACCGCACGGGACGATCGGGATACTTCTTCTTGAGCAGAAGCTGATAAACACTCATCGCGATATCGGTTTTGAGTTCCTCCTCGCACACTGTTTCTCGCCCGGACTTGTAATCGACGACTTCGATGGTCCCGTCCTCGTATTCGTCCACTCGATCAAGCCTTCCGGCAAGGAAGAAAGGTCCCATGTCCTCTTTGAGCTGCTTCTCGACGAAGAGCGTTTTAGCCCCCGAGGGCTTTTCATAGGATTCCTGAACGTGCCGCTCCAAAATCTGAAGCCCCTCTCCAAATGCCTCCGCCATCTCATCGGCAGACCGGAACCCGGCGTCGATCCAGCTCTCTTCATACGCGGACACAACCTGGCCCACCGTCGATACGCCGACATCCCCCTCATCATGAAATCGCTCGAGCACCTTATGGAGAGTGGTCCCGAAGGAGTAGCAGCTTTTAGCGCGCATGTACCAGCGGCCCCGGTCGTCGATGTACGTCCAGCGATATCTCACCGGGCAGGCGAGATAGATTGAAATCTTCGTAGGGCTAATCGTCGGCTTGCGCGCCACGGAGTTATTGTAGACAATCGTCAACGTTAAATCAAGCTTGGTAAAGTGAATCCATGCCCGAACCTACTCTCCGTCTTGGCGATGACCAGATTCAGTTTTATAGGGACAATGGCTTCCTGGCCGTGACGCAGCCTTTGACCACGCCGGATGAGATTGCTCGACTGGCGGCGATTTACGATGACCTTTTCAGGAGGCGGGTTGGAAGGGAGACCGGGGATCAATTTGACCTCGCGGGCACCGACGAAGAGGGAAAGGAGGAGGCGCTGCCTCAAATCCTTGGCCCCAGCCGCTATGCGCCGGAGCTCGTGCAGGGACTCCTCTTCGCAAACGCTCAAGCTCTGGCAAAGCAGTTGCTTGGAGAGGAAGCTGCGTTTGGGGGTGACCACGCTATTTTTAAACCAGCGGGAACGGGCGCTCCGACTCCGTGGCACCAGGATGAAGCGTATTGGGACGAGTCCCTCAAGTACAACTCGCTTAGCATTTGGATTCCGCTGCAGGAGGCGACGGTTGAGAACGGCTGCATGCAGTTCATCCCAGGCAGCCACAAGTGGGAGGTTCAGACCCATCACAGCATCGGCAACGATCCTCGCGTGCACGGGCTGGAGATCGAAATGGAGGTCGACGAGTCCAAGGCGGTTCCATGTCCCCTTCCCGCCGCAGGAGCAACCTTCCACGATTCTCGAACGCTCCACTACACGGGTGCCAATCAGACTCAGACGCCCCGGCGAGCGTACATTCTGGGGTTCGGCACGGCAGCGGTCAAGATCGATCAGCCGCGCGACTTTTACTGGAACAAGCTGAAGCAGACGGCACGGCAGGCCAGGGCGGAAAGCAGCAAAACGTAACGCTACAGCTTGGCCGGCAAAATCCTGATCCCGCCAATTTGACCTGGCTGGTCGAGCTTGTTGACCAGTCTGATGTAGCGCACGCGTAGCGGCTGGCCACGGTAGGCGACAGATGGCACGCCAGACACGAGCTCTCGACGATTGGTGGCCGTCCAATTCCAGTCTTGTTCCCGAGCCCAGACGGTGGCGTCGACCAGTTTTTGTCCCGTTCCGTAAACCAGCACATCGAAGCGCGGCCACATTTCGGGGGCAGCGGCAAGCACATCGATTTCGGCGATCGTACGGTCTCGTCCGAGGTCGACTTCGATCCAGTCTCCCTTCTTCGGCCCAAGCTTTACTGCGGTAGCAGGATTGCCGTCGTTCAGCGGGGCGAGTACGGCCGGTGCTGTCCCAAGGCTGTCTGCGAGAAGCCTCTCCAGCGCCAAATCCACGCCGGTGTCCACAGGAGCGCCCGGTAGGTTGAATCGCATGTCGAAAACAGCTGCGCCGGGGCCGCCTCGATTGTAGGCGTCGACCAGTTGCCAGCCTTTGAGCCAGCCCCATTCAGTAACGCCATTCGCGGAAGCGCTCACCAGGAAGACGCTGTTCAGACCGTCCGGAGGCGCTTCGCCAAACAGTCCGCCTGTTCGCTTTGGGAGCACTGCCGAGCCGCGTGCATCGGTAACGACTGAGAAGACCGGGGGATCGATGGCGAACTTTCCGCCCTGAGACTGGAAGAAGCTCAATTCCATATTTGGCAAAGGCCGTCCGATCAGGTCCATCGCCCTTAGAAGCACCGTGTCTGGAATCCGCTTCATGACTTCCGACGCCGAGGTTTGGCGCGAGAGCATCTGGTTCAGCAGAGCCACGTCGGTGAGCGAAAGTAGCCCGGTCGCTTCTACGGGCTGCGATTCGGTTAGAGCATTCCAGTAGGGCTCGTACAGCAACGTGATCGCGCCCAATAGCGAACCATCGAAACGGGTGTCGCCGTAGCCCATGATGCCGGGATAGATGTCGGTTGATCCGCGCGTGACGAGGGCATTTCGGTCGCCCGACATATACTGGGTGACGGCAAGGTCAGGTAGCCCGAGTGCTTTGCCAAGAGCTCGTTGAAAGGCTACGTCGACTCCACTCGCCAGCGGCTGCTGCCATACCACACGAGCATCGGCCGCTAGCGGCTCTGAGGCTGAAGAAACGTTTCGCTGGACCGATACCCGCTCAAGTGCACCCTCTCGGGCAAAGGAATATCTGCTGAAGGGCGCGATGACTTCGTTGAACAAACGCACCTGCTCCTGCACCGAATCTTCCGAGCCGGCGGGGGCAACGACTTCGACGGTGCGCCCACTTTCCTGTATCTCCAGATAATTGTTGGCAGCCGAAGCGTCGGGGCCGGTTGGATTAATTCGCAAGGAGACGGGCTGCAGCCGATGGTCTAGCGCATTGAATTTATAAGGCCTCTTGAGCGTGACGGTGGCCTCGGCCCCCGGCTCGAGGGATTGCGCCAGGTCTTGTACAGGACCGCCACCCTCGCGTATCGACCAGGTGGTTGAGAAACCTTTCGCAGCGGCATTCCCTACATTCTTTACATGCGCGACGTAAGTGGCTTCCTCACCCTCCTTCGGTGAGCCGAGCCGCTCAATCGCGACGACACTGAGATCAGGGCCGCTCTTTGGGGCGGCTGGCTCCATTTCGACCACAAGGCGCGGGCGGTTGAAAGGGGATTGAGAGGAAAAGAATTCGGCCGGCTTCGAGAAATTAAGGACGAAGCCGTGGTTCTCGTAGGGCCGGCCAATCATGCTTTGCACGGCTGCTTCGAGTCCGACGATGCTCACGTTGGACTCATTGCCGACCAGCTTCGCGTCAGCGATAAGCGACGCATCTGCCGGGCCGGCAGCTCCAGGCTGTTGCCAATTCAATCCGTTCTCTCCGGCGCGGCGGGATTTCCATGTGGCGGACCACAATGGGGGAACTTCCTTGGCCGGGTCCTTCTTCGCCGCTCGTTCCAGTGCAGTTCGCTCCAGTAGGGCACCTAGCGTCAGGACCGGACCTTCACCCCAGGCAGAGGATGCTTTGGCGATGGATCGCAACTCCGGCAGTGCGCCTCCAGACGGAGTGAGAATCAGTGTCGCCTTGCGCACTTTGCCTGCTCCAACCGCCCGCCTTAAATCACCGAAGCGGATCAAGATGGTTCGTCCCATTCCGCCTAGCAACACACCCTCGCCGCCGAAGTTGCGATCCGGTTGTTGAGCGTCAAGGTAAGTGTCCGTCACATCCCAGTAGCCGATGGCTTGATTTGGAAGGGCGGAACCTCGTACCAACTCGATGGTGGCGACCTCCTGGGGCGTGGCAAGGGCGAGAGCGGCGATGAGGAGCATCTTCTTTAAGTGTATTCGGAACGCGTGAGGAGGCGACGCGTTTCCAACCTAATCGCGTAACATTGACCGGGCGACAAGAGGCCCGGAAACAGGAAGCAAAAGACATGGAAAAAGTGCGTGTAGCAATGATCGGTTGTGGCGGGTTCCAGCGGTACCGCGTGGGCAACCTCCTTAAAGTGAAAGATGCCGAGATCGTCGCCCTCGTCGACCCCTCGCAAGAGCAAATGAACCTGATGCGCGAGGCTCACCCGAGCACTGCCGGGCTGCAGGGCTTCACCGACCATAACGAGATGCTGCAGCAGGTTCGACCCGACGCGGTCATGATCGCTACTCCGCACACTCAGCATGTCGGCCAGATTCTCGACTCACTCAACGCTGGCGCACACACGTGCTGCGAGAAGCCGCTTGTGACGACGGTGGAAGATGCGCACAAGGTCATCGCGGCACGCGATAAAGCCGGCAAGGTCGGAATGGTCAGCTATCAGCGCCACTTCCAGCCTGAGTTTCGCTATATCCGTGAACGAATTCAGGACGGGACCTCGGGGGCCGTGCAGTACATCACGGTGCTTCAGAGCCAGGAGTGGCTCCGGGCGGTAAAGGGCACTTGGAGGCAGCAACATTCCCTTTCCGGGGGCGGACAGTTGAACGATTCTGGAAGCCACGTCCTCGACATCGTGCTCTGGATCACCGGCTCGAGTCCAAAGAAGGTCGCGGCGTTTTGCGACAACAAGGGCACCGAAGTCGACATCAACTCGACGCTCTCGGTCACGTTCCAGGGAGGAGCGATGGCAAGCTTTGCGATTATTGGCGACGGTATGAGCTGGCACGAGGAGATCACGGTTTGGTGCGAGAACGAGGCTTACTTCATTCGCGACGGAAAGCTGACTATCGTGGATCGCTCCAAAAACAAGTTCAAGGCTGAGAACCTGAGCGGCGGCAGCACCCCGGACCAGAACTTTATCGACGCGATCACGGGCAAGGGTCAGTGCGAGTCTCCGTTCGAGTGCGGCTTGGAAGTAATCCGATTGACCGAAGCGGCCTGGAAGTCATCCGACGCCGGCGGCCAGCCGGTGGAAGTCACGAGCTAACAGTCTCGAGCCCGGGCACCACCTTCGAGAGTCGGCGGTGCCCACAAGGTTGATTGCCAGTAGAATTTGCCCCATGGCTGACCACCCCGTAATCGGACACGTCCACCTTAAAGTGAGCGATCTGGAACGCTCGCTCGCTTTCTATCGAGACGTGTTGGGCTTGGAGCTCCAGCAGCGTTACGGCCGTGCCGCAGCTTTCCTCTCTTGGGGTGGCTACCACCATCATGTCGGCCTGAATGTCTGGCAGAGCAAAGGTGGCCCTCCACCCGCTTCGAACGCGACCGGACTCTTTCACTTCGCGATCCTGTACCCAAATCGAAGAGCTCTGGCCGAGGCGCTCAAGCGGCTCATGGACAACGGCGTCAGCTTGGATGGGGCTTCGGACCACGGTGTGAGCGAGGCGTTGTACTTTCATGATCCCGATCAAAACGGCATCGAGCTGTACGTTGATCGGCCCATGGACAAGTGGCCGCGCGTGGACGGCGAGATCGCGATGGACACGCTGCCTCTCGATCTTCAATCGCTCTTGAGCGAGTTGGATTAGCCCCATAATCAGGGCGCATGAAAGAAATACAAGACTTTTTCACCCAGCGGCTCGAAGCGGTGAAAAGCGACTTTCTCAAAGACCTCGACGCCTTCACTCCAGACCAGCAGAGCTCTAGCCCCGGAGGGTCGGCACGGACTCCGTTGGACCTTGCCTACGAAGTCGCTTTCGTGAACAATCGAATGGCGGCGCGCATTCGAGGCGATGAAGTCGGCCCGTTTCCACAGGGCTGGATGAAGGCTCCCGAAGGCTATGCGGCCAAGGCGCGGGAGGAGTTTGCGGCTTCTATGGATGCGATTATCAGCGCGTGGAGTTCCCTTCCGCCGAACGAATTGCTGCGACCCATTCAGCTTCCCACCGAGGTCACCCATCCGCTCGACCTCATGTATCTCGTCTGCTATCACACCGGTTACCACGACGGCCAGCTTAACTATTTGCAGTCGTTCTACGGAGACGAAAAAATCCACTGGTAAGGCGCTTTCAAGATCCGTCCACGAGGGTTTTGTGATATCGATGTCACTGCGGCTGACGCTCCTCATTGGTATCGTGCTCGCCGGCATCGCCTGTTCAGGGCCTTTGCCGATGGCCGCGCCACGCACCAAGCTGATTCAGCCACCGCCCCACGAGCTTGCCGCCTGGCCGTGGAGCAGTTCCAAAGTAGAAGCGCTCGCGAAAGGCATCACCCTAACCAGCGCAACTGCTCCAGACGGCACAAGAGCGGAGCTCTTTCAGATCGACCTCACCCTAAACCGGCTCAACCTCTATGACCAGGATCAGGACGACACTTCTCCACATGACAACGCGGCGGACTATTCCCGAACGGTTGACCAACTCCTTCCCCACCTAGAAGAAGTCGCCGGCTGCCAGGCCCTGCTTGCCTGGAACGGCCCCTTCTTCGCTTACGATCCTCCGGTGGCCAGGCACATCGGACCTGTGGTGCAAAACGGAAAACTGCACTACAACGTCGGCAACCATCGCTGGACCTTCACGGCAAAGGGCACTCACTTCGACATCCTCCATATGCCCGACAAGAGATTTCTCGAAGCGAAGCATCTCGATTTCGGCGTCGCAGGCGTTCAGGCTCTGATCAAAGATGGAAAGCCACTGAACCTCGAACCCTTTCCCGATTACGAGGACCAGATCAAGCGCCCACCGGTCCCCTCGACTCCAGCCGACGCAGGACATATTCCCCTGGTCGACCACATGCGAACATCGCGAACCTCTCTTGCATGGTCGAAGGATGGAAAGCTCCTGAAAGTGCTCATCGTCACGGAGTCCGATCATGAACTCGGAAGCAAACTCGGCCTCAAAAGAGGTGAACCCCAAGGCGCCGGCTGGACTCTCGCAGACCTCCAACGCTTCTGGCTCGCTCGCAAGGCCTGGTGCGCGATCAATAGCGACGGCGGCGATGTGACCCAGCGCGTCTATCGTCGACCGAAAGGCAGTCTCGATGTGGTCCTTCCCAGGAAGCGTGAAGGCACTCTGATGAGCTTCTTTGTGACTGCGAAGCAGAGCTCCTAGGTGGCATGATTCTTCCCGTGCTCCCTCGAACCACTCGCGTCGCTGCTTATACGTTGGTGCTCGAAGCCGACCGCCTACTGCTCTGCCGTTTGAGCCAGATCGAACGACATGCGGGGAAATGGACACTGCCAGGAGGCGGCATGGAATTTGGCGAGCACCCAGACGAGACGGCGGTTCGGGAGACGCGCGAGGAAACGGGATTGGAGGTGAAGTTGGACGAGCTCGCGATGGTCGACTCACAAACATTTACCTTTGAGGATCTGGAAATGCATGCGATCATGTTCATCTACCGCGCCCATGTCACCGGAGGCAACCTGGCTTACGAGCTTGATGGCAGCACCGACATTTGCCAGTGGTTTACAAGAGATGAAGCGGAAGAGCTCCCCCTGGTAGAGCTTGCTCAATTGGGCGTCAGATTGGCATTCAACTGATTCGCGCACCGGCGGATACCTGGTAAACCGTCTGTACCGACATGGCCCTCGCACCTCCTCCATTAGCTCCCGCTCCCCGCTGGCTGATCACGCCCAGGGACCGTGTTGCGGAGGAAGTGTTGCAGCGCGAGCTCGGGATTTCTTCGTTGGTCTCGGCCTTGCTGGTGCAGCGGGGCTTTGCCGATCCTACGGAAGCCGATAAGTTCCTTCGGTGCTCGCTCGACGATCTCCACGATCCATCTTTGCTGCCGGACTACATGCTTGCCCGCGATGCGATTCTGGGAGCGAAGGAGCGCGGGGAGGTCATCTTCGTGCATGGCGACTACGACGTGGATGGCGTTACGAGCGCGGCCATCTTTGATCGGTTCCTGAAGAAGATCGGCTGCAACGTGGTCACCCATGTGCCTCACCGAATGAAGGAAGGGTACGGCATCCACACCTCGGCGGTCGACGTGGCGATTGCGGCGGGGGCGAAACTTTTCTTGACATGCGACTGCGGCAGCAGCGCCATCGAGCAGATCAAAAAAGCTCGCGCGGCGGGGATGACGGTTGTGGTTACCGACCACCACACCATCGGAGTCGAGAAGCCGGATGCGCAGGCGTTCATCAACCCGCACCGTGAGGATTCTGTTTATCCGTTTCAGGAGTTGAGCGGTGCGGGGGTGGTGTTCAAGCTTTGCGCCGGTTTGGCACGGGACCTCGGGTTTGAGCTGTCTCATTACTACCGGGCCTATCTCGATCTCGCCTGCCTGGGGACGATCGCGGACGTCATGCCCCTGGTGGGCGAAAACCGGATCATCGCTCGGCACGGCCTTGAGCGGCTTCGGGAGACGAAGAAGATTGGGCTGCAGGCGCTGATGGCTCGGGCGGAAGTCGACCTTTCGAAACCGCTGACGAACTACCACATCGGTTTCGTGTTGGGTCCGAGACTGAATGCGGCGGGACGGGTCGACGATGCCGCCAAAGCGCTTCAGCTTCTCATCGAGCAAGATCCTGAGGCGGCTTCTCAGCTCGCCGACATGATCGAGACGGCGAATACAGAGCGCCGGGCCGAGCAGCAGCGGATTATCGAGGAGGCGATTGAGCAGGTGGAGGAGACGGAGGCGCATAAGCGCTGGGTGGTCGTAGCTTGCAAGGAAGGCTGGCACTCGGGCGTTGTGGGCATTGTCGCTTCGCGGCTGGTCGAGCAGTATTACAAGCCGGCTTTTGTCTTGACCCACGATCCGGTTAGTGGCTTGGTGAAGGGTTCGGCTCGCAGTATCCCTGGCTTCCATTTGGCGGATGCGATTCGGGCGAACATTCATTTGTTTGTCGGCGGCGGCGGGCACGCAATGGCGGCGGGGTGCTCCTTTGAGCATGAGAATCTGGAGGCGGTTTGTGAGGCTCTCCACACCTTCGCGCAAGGGTGCTTGACCGAAGAGGATATGGTGCCGACGGTTCGAGTCGACATCGAGGTGGCTCCGAAGGAGCTGACCCTCAAGACCGCACAAGACCTTGCGATGATGGAGCCATACGGAGTCGCGAACCCCGAGCCCGTCTTCCTCGCCCGAGACACCACGCTCCTCGAGCTCAAGCCCTGCAAGAATCCCATCCAAATGCAGCTCAAGATGCGAATGGCCGATGCGCCGCCTCAACGGGGTATCGCTTTTGGGATCGGGGAGGCTTTGGCGGCTTATGAATCGGGGGCTAAGGTGGACCTGCTGTTTAAGGCCGAGGTTGACGAGTGGAACGGGAACCGGAACTTGAAGTGGCAGGTTCGTGGGTTCCGAGATCCGGCACCAGAAATGTAGTCGCAGGATGGCTCGTGCCTGCGTCCGGCTTGCTCTAGAGAAGAACTAGATAGGCTGCCTCTTCATCACTGAAAAACGTTGTTATTGCCTCACCGTGAGCAGCGATTACGTTCGCCAGTTCGGTTGTGGAGCTATTCGGGTTGCGCAGCCAGATGACCTTGGGCGGATGGCCATACAGCAGGCTTCGCTGATGGAAGTCGGCATCCTTCGTGATAATCGACAAGTTGTGTTCAACCGCGAAGCGCCAAATGTCCGAGTCATCTGCTCGGCTGAGTCCGACATCTCTAACATGGTCGCAGCTCGATGCCAAGCTCACGAAGGCTTTGCAGAGCTTAGGCGAAAGATTTTCGTCGATGAGCACCCCTACCGGAAGCTTCACGAAGCAACCGCAAGCCAGCGCTCTCGTTCGGCCGCAAACTTGAGAACGGCTGCGAAGTCCTCGGGCTCTAAATCAGGGAAATCATCAAGGATTTCGGCCTGAGTCATGCCAGAGGCGAGATATTCGAGGACATCGTAAACCGTAATGCGGAGACCACGGATGCATGGTTTTCCGCTCCGCTTATTCGGGTCGATCGTAATTCGTTCCTTCCAATCCATCAGCTCGCTCCTCAGTAGTTTAACGTTTGCACGGGTTGAGTCGGTTCAATGCCGCAAACCAAATACGAAGTACGACAGACAGAGTATGCCGAGGATGGCAGTTCCGGCGTTGATTTCTTTGATGCGCCCCGCGGCGATCTTCATCAGGGGATACAGCACGAGCCCTGCGGTCAATCCGTTCGCGATGTTGTATGTGAACACCATCATCGCAATCGTGGCGAAGGCAGGCACGATCTCGGTCAGATCGTCGAAGTCGATGTGCCGCACGGACTGGAGCATGAGCAGGCCGACGAGGATCAAAGCCGGTCCGTACGCATAGCCCAACCCCTGAAGCGGCTCTACGAGCGGGATGAAGAAAAGCGCCAGCAGAAACAGCAGGCCGACCACCAGCGCAGCCAATCCCGTCTTGGCTCCCTCTTTGATCCCTGTCGCTGACTCGATATAAGCCCCCGA
Source organism: Fimbriimonas sp. (assembly GCA_041288075.1). Classification (GTDB taxonomy): domain Bacteria; phylum Armatimonadota; class Fimbriimonadia; order Fimbriimonadales; family Fimbriimonadaceae; genus Fimbriimonas. The sequence goes on along the minus strand of JBGGMI010000268.1, from coordinate 2,521 downwards.
AGTGGACGTACCGACGAGCCCGGCAAACATGCACGTGACGGCGTCCACGAGCATCGGCTTCTGTACGTTCGGGAAGTCACCCTTCTCGTCCAGGAGGTTGGCGGCTGATCCAAGCCCTACCAAGGTGCCCGTGGTGTCGAGGAACGCCATAACGAGGAGGGTGAGGATGACGGGCGCCAGGGCAAGGGTCCAGATGCTGCTGAGGTCGAGTTGGAAGGCGAGCGGCGTCAGGCTGTATTCGCCTGTAAAGGGCATAGCGACAAAGCTCTTAGGCGCGATGGCATGGCCCATGAGCAGCCCGATTGCGCCGGTAACGATCATCCCGATCAGGATCGCTCCATGGATTCTTCTCTGCATCAGCACCGCCATGAGCAGAAAGCCACCGACGGCCAGCAACACCCTAGGGTCATCGAAATGCCCGATCTTCACCGGGACGGGCGGGTTGTTGGCGACTCCCTTTCCGAGCGCATCGAGCGGCATCCCTTCCACGCCGCTGACGATGATTCCAGTCGTGTAGAGCCCGATGAACGCCAGGAAAAGCCCGATTCCCACGGCGAATGAGTGTTTGAGGCTGGTCGAAATCGAGTTCGCCAGCCAGTGCCTCGCGCCTGCGAGTGTGAGGACGAAGAAGAGCACGCCCGCGACGAATACGGTGCCGAGCCGCATCTGCCACGTGACGGTGATCGCGAGCGAGCTGAGGCCGAAGCCGATAAACGCATTCTCGCCCATATACGGCGCGACGGCGAACGGACGATTCGCGAGGAAGGCCATGAGGATGCAGCCGAACGCTGCGGTCAGGATTGTGGCGACCGTGCTCGGGCCGGTTGGGATGCCTGCGGCAGAGAGGATCGCCGGGTTCACGACGATGATGTAGGCCATCGTGGCGAAGGTCGTAAGGCCGCCGAGAATCTCGGTTCTGGCGTCTGCGCCGAGCTGTTTCAGCTTGAAAAGCTTGTCGAGCATCCTAGAGTGGAGGACGATTTTCGGCTGCGATATGGACTTCTAAGGCAGAAAAACCGACCCAGGCACGAGCCATCCTGCGGCTACATCTCGGCGGAAGGCTCGCGTTCCAGCCATTCCTTCACGAGCGGAGGGATGGAGATCGCCTTTCGCTCTGACCCCATCAGCACATGCCACGAGTAGCCGGTGGTCGTCACCTTCCCAGTGCTCTCATTCACCACTTCGTAGTCGAACCGCATGCTCGCGCGCTTGGTTTCGGAGAGCCACACGCGCACGACGATCCAGTCGTCGTACTTCACTTCGCCGCGATAGCTGAGATGCGCCTCGACTACCGGCAGAAAGAACCCCTGCTCCTCCATCTGCTTGTAGGTGAACCCCCGAGCCCGGCACCATGCGCCGCGGGCTTGCTCGAACCAGAAGAGGTAGTTCGCGTAGTAGGCGTGGCCCATCTGGTCGGTCTCGCCATAGCGGACGCGGATGCGCTCTTCGGTGACGGTGGGCACGCTTAAGTTTAGCTGCGTGCGCCGAGGAAATCGGTAACGAGCCCGTCCATCTCGCTCATGAACTCACTGTAGTCCACAGCCTTTCGGACATAGCGCGAAACATTAAGGAGAGAGGCGCTGATCACATCGGATGGCTCATCGGAGCTGGTAAGCATCACGACCGGTAAACCTTCGGTGCGAGGAGCACGGCGGATCGCCCGCAGCACGTCGATTCCGCTGACCTTGGGGAGTTTGATGTCGAGAAGCACGAGCGCGGGCAACTCGGGATCGGTGCCCGTGGACCCGTTGAGTCCCAACACATGCAGGGCCTCGGCACCGTCGCGCGCAATCTGGACGTCCAGATTTAACGCCGACTTCTTGAGCGCCCTGAGGGTTAGCAGCTCATCATCGGGGTTATCCTCGACCAATAAGACCCGCGACAACATCCTGCTAATAGGATAGTGTAGGTGGGTTGCACTTTGGGCCATAGGTCCTGAAAAGTGCGCTAGAAAGCGCTTGTATCGCGGAGGTGTCACGAGAGCGACGCAAAGGCCCGACGTGGTGTAAAAGCAGCCTGATTGTGCCCATTCTTGCGGTCAAAAGATTCGATCACCGACCCTGGAACCCTCCACCTTCTAGCCCATTGCCATCTTCATGACAACATCCCAACTTGCCCTCTGTAAATATCGCCAGGTGGTCAACAATGTTCTTGCTATGCGCGATTCTGAAATCAACGAGGGCGGCATTTTTGTCGCAGTCTTCCTTTCATTGGTTGCTACGGTTGGAGCCTTCCTGACCAGCGGCCGAATGATCAACAACCTCGATTGGGTCTGGATCGGCATCTTCGCGGTCTCCCTCCTCACGCTCTCCGGCGCCGTCGTCAACTTCGACTTTAAGCGCCTCATCAAATAGCCCTATGGGTCTATCCCGAACTAAGCTCGGCTAAAAAGCGTAGAATAGAAACGTAACGGGGGCGAACGGGTTCGACAGAGCTGGTTCGACTTTCGGTTGCGAGCCGTGGATTCTCGTTGGCCACGTAAAAAACGAGGAAAAAAGCAAAAGCGAACAACAACTTCGCC
>JBGGMI010000267.1:0-10152 GCA_041288075.1 Fimbriimonas sp. | reverse complement strand
TCCTGCAGCCAGGGGCGCACCGACTTCTTTGGAATCCGCTTCTTGAAGTCTCCCAGCGATTTCTTGATGATCGCGTAAGGGGAGGCGTTGGGGTTTGGAATCCCGTACTCGCCGCGCGCGTAGTGCGAAGGATAGACCATCGGGCAAACCAGGTCGAACGGCTCAGCGATCTTCTCGAGCGCCTGTCCAATCCCTTGATCTTTCGTGCCAGATGAGATGATTCCGAAAATGTCAGCCGAATAAACGGCTCCCTTAGCCCGCACCTTTTCGCCAATGTACTTCGCGAACTCTGCGATCACGTCTTCCGGTTTGGCTTTCTGATCCGGGTAATCCTTCTTGGCAGGGAAGCGCTGGGTGCTCGACTTGCCTTCTGAAGGAAATCTCACGTAGTCGAGCTGGATCTCCGGAAAGCCCAGGTCCAATGCGTAATTGACCGTGTCCGCGATGTACTCCCAGTTCTTCTTGTTGTAAGGGTCCAGCCACGAGTGCCCCGAGTGGTCTTTCCATGTCCGCCCATCCGGAAGCTGAACACCCCGGTCCGGCATCTTCTTTGGCACAAACACGTCCCGAAAGCAGGCGACGCGTGCGATCGGATACACGCCTCGCTTCTCCAGCCGGTCCATCAAGGCTTTCGGATTGACCACGCCGATCTGGTTCGCGCCAACCTCTTTCGCCAGCGGAATCCCCGTGTCGAAGTACATCTCCCCGCTGTCCCGGATGTCGATCACCATCGCGTTCAGCTCGGTGTCGTCCAGCAGCTTCAGCAACTGCTCCATCCGCTTCTGCCCGCCCGCTGTCCAGGCCGTTACGTAAATGCCCTTCACTTTTTCCGGTTTGACATAGCGAATTTTCGGCGGCTCTGGCTTCTTCTCGACGATCGGCGGCGGTGTGCTTTTGCCGGGCTTTTCGCCGTTTTCCGCTGTCTTCTCGGGCGGGGCTGCGCAAGAATAGAGGGTGCCCAGCGCGATTGCGGAAAGGCCGAAGATTTGAAGCTTATGAAAGGAAGAACGGGACATGGACCGCTTGGAATTGTACTAGCGATGGCAGGCATTTCTGCTGGTTGCTCGAACGCGCCGGAAGCGGTAGCGCCAGAGGCAAAGGGACCCGCGCCGGCCGTATCCGCCGAAGCCACTAAACCGCCCACTCCGCCACCCGTTCTCGCCCGCGTCTCCAATCGCCCGGCAAACGAAAAGGGCTCGGTGCTCATCCTGGAATACCACCATATCAACCAAGGAAAGGGGGACATGTTCCGAACACCCGAACAGTTCGCGAACGACCTCGAGCGGCTCTACAAGATGGGCTTTCGCCCCGTCACCGTCAGCCAGTACCTCGACAACAAGATGGACCTCGCCCCAGGTGCCTCTCCCGTCGTGATGACTTTCGACGACTCCAACCCCTCCCAATTTCAGCTCCTGAAAGATGACAGTATCGACCCGAGCTCGGGCATTGGGATCTGGAAGGCCTTTGCCGACAAGCATCCCGATTTCCCGATCCGCGCCACGTTCTACGTGCTTCCCGACGTGATGTGGGGCCAGCCGGCGCTTGTGGAAAAAAAGGTGGCAATGCTGCGAGAGTGGGGCTCGGAGCTGGGCAACCACACCGTAACCCACCCGCAGCTCAAGCGCCTCTCCGACGAGCAGGTTAAGAAGGAGCTCGCTGGTGCTATCGACCACCTCGAAAAGCTAGGCGAGAAGTCCCCGGTCTCTCTCGCCCTGCCTTTCGGCATCTCGCCAAAGAACAAGGCCCTGCTGCAATCTTTTACCTACGGCGGCAAGAAATACGAAATGAAGGCCGCAATGCTCGTCGGCGCAGACCCGGCCCCTGCGCCCGGGAGCGAGAAGCTCAACCGCTATCGCATCCCGCGCATTCAGGCTTATCCGGGCCCCAGCGGCAGCGACTACTGGCTCGGCCTGGTGGAGAAAGGGCAGCTCAAAGTCTATGTCGCGAAATAGTTCAGATGCTTCGCGTCAGAGCGAAGTGCCCAAGTGACCGTGCCCAAAGGGGGGAGGGGGGTGAAGGAGTCTAGGAATCGAGGAGTCGAAGGGGTGGTTGGTGGTGAGGTTGTTTTCAGGTTTCCTGGCGGTTCTAACTCTATAGGTTTTAAATCGTGATTTTGTCAACCTGATTGTGAAAAAGCGTTCGTTTTTTGTTCGGGGCGCAAACGCTGACGGCTCTTTCGTGTCTGACACGCCACCCAGCCTCCGAACGCTCTACGAGCCCAGCAGCCCCTGAAAAGGGTACAATCGAGTTCCCAACAACGTTCGCGGCGCGGCTTTTTGCTGCTCTGAAACGTCCTGGAAAGAAGACCCGTGGCAGATAACCCCAATTTCTCGATTGTCAACGTCGAGGAGGAGCTCGGTCGCTCGTATGTTAACTACGCGATGTCCGTCATCATCGCACGAGCGCTCCCTGATGCGCGCGACGGACTGAAGCCCGTCCAGCGCCGAATCCTCTACGCAATGCGCACGCTCAACGTGACGCCCGACAGCGGACACGTCAAGTCCGCGAAAATCACCGGCCAGACTAGCGGCGACTACCACCCGCACGGCGACGCGGTCATCTACCCGACCCTCGTCCGAATGGCCCAGCACTGGTCGATGCGCTACCCGCTCATCGATGGCCAGGGCAACTTCGGCAGCATCGACGGCGACTCCCCCGCTGCCCAGCGATACACCGAAGCCCGCCTCACGCCCTTGGCGATGGAGATGCTGGAGGACCTCGACCGCGAAACCGTCGACTGGATCCCCAACTATTCGCAGACCACCAACGAGCCCACGGTTCTCCCGTCAAGATTCCCGAACCTCCTCTGCAACGGCTCGCAGGGCATCGCCGTCGGCATGGCCACAAACCTTCCGCCCCACAATCTCACCGAGGTCTGCAACGCGCTCCTCCTGATGCTCGACAACAAGGACGTCACCTTGGACGAGGTCATGGAAGTGATGCCGGGGCCAGACTTCCCCACCTACGGCATCATCATGGGCACCAAGGGCATCCGCTCGGCCTACGAAACCGGCCGCGGATCGATCGTCATGCAGGCCAAAACGATGATCGAACCTGGCGACGCTGGCAAGTCCGTCATCGTCGTCACGGAAGTCCCCTACCAGGTCAACAAAGAGACCCTGGTCAAGAACATCGCCCAGATCGCCCGTGACCGCAAGTTCGACGGCATCGTCGGCGTGCAGGACTACTCGGACAAGCGCGGAATGCGCATCGAGATCGAGATTCGGCGAGACGTCAACCCGAACCGCGCGCTGAACTACCTGCTCAAGCACACGAACCTGCGCACCACCTTCGGCGCGATCATGCTCTCGCTGATCGACCTCGCACCTCGGACGTCGCCCTTGTTGGTGCTTCTCGATCAGCATCTCAAGCATCGCCGCATGGTCATCGAGCGGCGCACCCGCTATGAGCTTTACCGCGCACTCGAAGAGATGCACCTCAACGAGGGGTATCAAATCGCGCGCAAGTTCCTGGACGACATCATCAACGTCATCCGCAACAGCGAGAACCCCGCCACGGCCCGTGCCGAACTCGTCCGCCGTTTCGATTTCTCTGTCTTACAGGCGAATGCTGTCTTGAATATGCCGCTAAGGCAGCTCACAAGGTTGAACCAGCGAGAGCTCGAGGATAAGTTCAAGGACTCGCTCCTGCGGGTTCAAAACCTGATGGACATCCTCAATGACCCGGCACGGCTCGTGACGGTTATCCGAGACGAAATCACGCTCCTGCGCGATAAGCACGGCGACGAGCGCCGCACGAAGATTCAGGCCAGAGAGGCCGGTGACTTCAGCGCCGAGGATCTCATTCCCGATGAGGAAGCCATCATCTCGATTTCGAGAGACGGTTACATCAAGCGCGTTTCCATCGATGCCTACCGCCAGCAAAAGCGCGGCGGCAAGGGCGTGAACAACACGTTGAAGGCCGACGACGAACCGGCGCACCTCTTCCAGGTCAGCACGCACCATACGATCTTGTTCTTTACCGACAGAGGCCGCGTGTATAAGCTGAAGGCCTACGAAATTCCTGAGAGCGGACGCTATGCCAGGGGCATGCCGGTCATCAACTACATCAATATCGTTGGCGGCGAGCGGGTCACCGCGACTGTTTCGGTCAAGGATATGACGATTGAGGGTTATCTCACGATGATCACTCGGGGAACAGGGGCGAAGCGTTCCGCGGAGATCAAGCGGACCTCGTTGTCGGCGTTTGCGAATATCCGGAACAACGGACTGATCGCTTTTGATATCGAAGAAGGCGATGAGCTCGGATGGGCGTTGAAAACTCGGGGCAACGACGACGTGATGCTCATTACTCGGGAAGGGCAGAGCATTCGCTTTAACGAGAAGGATGCGACTTCGCGGTCACGTGCGGCTGGCGGTGTGAAGGCGATTACCTTTAAGGAAGGCAAGCCGGAGGATATGGTGGTCAGTGCGGCTATCGTGGACGAGGCTTGTACGCTTTTGGTTGTGAGCGACAACGGGTATGGCAAGCGCACGCCGTTGGACGACTACCGAATCCAGAGCCGAGGCGGCAGCGGCATCTTGACGATGAATTGCACGGAGAAGACCGGGCTGATCGTTGGGGCGGAGGTTGTCGAAGACGACGACCGGCTGTTGATCATGACGACGCGCGGCAAGGGCATTCGGCTGAAGATCAAAGAGATTCGCACCACCGGCCGCGTGGCGCAAGGCGTGAAGCTAATCAACCTCGCATCCGGCGACCAAATCCGCTCGATCGCTCGCATCATCAAGGGCGAAGACGACGGCGACCTCGAGCTTGAAGAGGGCGAAGAGAGTGTCGAAGTGGCGGAAAACGAGGGCGAGTAGTCCCGTAATTGTAGAAGCCCCCGATCGCTCGGGGGCTTCTACGTCCACAGAGGGTTAGTGAGGCTTCTAACGCCCGACCCTTCCAGGACCACCTTCCTTATTGATCGGGGCTTTCTCTTTGGACGCGTTCTTTTGTGCTTCGAGGAGTTGCTTCTCCATTGAGTCGTCGCCCTTTACTTGGCCGGCATTGTCTGAGCAACCTACCAGCGCACAAACGGCGAGCAACCCGACCGCGAGAATGTGCCTCATTAGTCGAGGTCCCAAATGAACTTGCTGGTGTCCGTGACCGTTCCCTTGAATTGTCCCGTGCCATAAGCCTCGCAGCCGTCGGTCAGGCGCTTCACAGGCATGGTCCTTACGCTAGAGTCGGCCATCGCGGTGATAACGCGTCCATCCTTGAGTCCCGCTTGAATGTTGCTCAGACTGCTCTGGTTCCAGTAGGGCCAAGTGCCGCCATAGACCAGCCAGGACGTATTAGGATCTGCCGGCTCCTCCGGCGCAACCCAGCCACCGAGGTAGCCCCATAGCGTTCCGTCGCCAGTTCCTTGCGCATATTGGGCGAAGGGGCGAAGGAAACTACCGTCGGCATTGTGCCAGCAAGGCGTCTCAATCACCCAGTTGCCGCCGCCTTTCGGCGAACCGCCTGCCGTGCGGAGCCAAATTGAGGTTGCAAACAACAGTGTGCTCGATGTGCCGTTGATTTCAGACGCGGAGATGGGCGCGCTCGTCGGATTGCCCGGCAGATTGCGCCAAGGGCTAAAGAACGTGTAGTTCATGCCGATATTGCTGCGAACCATCAGCGCATACATTTTCTGCTCGGCACTCATCGTATTCACATCCCACCCGACCATGCTCGCATGGTCTGCAATGCGTGCCTGCTCGCTGAATGGGTCTTGCAGGTCCACATGAATCGTTGTGTTCTTCGTGTATGGCTGCATAACCTGCCCGGGCACCGTGTCGGGGGGGCCGAAACCCCAACCCATCGGGTTGCCGCCGGAATTAGAGTGGAAGAACCGGTCGTCGTAGTCGCCCAGATAGAGCTGGGTGGCCGTTCCGACCTGCTTGAAGTTGCTGATCATCACCGTCTTCTTGCCGGCTTCTTTGGCCTGGGCGAAAACGGGAAAGAGGATGGCTGCGAGGATCGCGATAATGGCGATGACCACCAGCAGCTCGATGAGTGTGAAGCCGCGCCTGCCGCTCGGCCTTGAAATAACGAATTGCATAAAGGAGTTACCTCGAAATAATGGCGGGGTTCCGCTTGACACCCATTATAGTGGTCAATCCACCAAAGCTACAAACGTTTTCGAAGGATTCCCGCGCGACGAGAAAAGCTTTGAAAAGGAGGGCCAATTTCGAGGTCCGCTATTGTAAGATATCCGCTATGGCAGAAGACACCATGGATCAGCACGCCCTGAACACGGGCAAGACATTTGTGTGGCACGAGCTCTACACCCCCAACATGCAATCGAGCCTCGACTTTTATCAGCAGGCGCTCGGCTTTGAGACCGAGACGATGGAGATGCCGGGGATGGGCGGCTACACGATGCTCAAGATGAACGGCCATGGCGTGGCCGGGGTCATGAGCACCGCCGACGGCCCTGCCCAGGGCGCCCCTCCCCACTGGGCGGTCTACCTGGCGGTCGACGATGTGGATGCGCGTGTCGAGAAGTGCAAGTCGCTGGGTGCCACCGTCGTCGTGCCCGCCATGGACGTCTCCACCGTCGGCCGAATGTGCCTCATCCAGGATCCAAACGGCGCGCACATCTGGCTATACAAGCCAACCCCGATGGGCTAACAAGCGAATACTTCCTCCACATCTTCAAATGTGGAGGCAGCAAAAACTTCGCCTTATGCTCGCAGACTCAGGCGCTGCGAACCGCCCTGTGCGCCCTTTGCGTCTCCTTTGCGAGAACTTCCCCTCAATGTGCGCCAAAAAACTTCAGAATTTTTTTGCGCGACTAGGTTGACAAAAAGCGATTTAGAGACCAACTAAGTGTAGGTCCCAAGAAAACCGCACAGCAGACTGCCCCTCTATGCCTTGTTCCCCACGTCCCAAGCCATAGAGGGGCTCGGGAGGAGGACGATGGGACGCGAAGGACCCCGGGGCGTGCCAGGGGTCCATCGTCTCTTACTGAGTCGTCACCGTCGTCGGAACCGGCACCTTCGCGGCACCATTGGTGTCAACCCCGAGCGTCTTCGTCATGCCGTTGATGTCGCCCCCTGTCATGCCGATCTCCTGCATCAGTGCATCCACCAAGGGTGCCTGCCCTCGGTACCTCAGAGCGCTGTTTACGAGCTGGTCAGCCAGGCTGCCCGAGTGAGCCGAGCCCTCGACCGATCCCGAGTGGCCGCCTCCGCCAAGACCTTCCACGTGGATGATCTTGATGCCGTCGATCTGCTCCATCGGCTTCACGCTTTCGCGGATGATGTTCGGGAGCTGCTCGATGAGGACTTTGCGGATCTGCATCGCGATGATCTCCGGCGAGAGGATGTTCTCGGCTTCGTTGATCGCGCGCTTACCGGTTGCCTGGACCTCATATTCCTTGGCCATAGCGTCAGCTCTGACCTTGGTCGCCTCGGCTTGTCCGGCCGCTGCGATGGTGACCTTGTCGGCTTCGGCTTGAGCAAGCGTTCGCGTTGCGGCGGCTCGGTCTTCGCTGGCCTTCTTCTCGGCCGATGCCGCAACCGTGACCTTGATCGCGTCCTTTTCGGCAAGCTCGCTGGCCTGCACCAGCTCGATGGTCTTGCGCCGTTCCGCAATTTCTCGCTCACGGATCGTCGTTACCTCTTCCTCGGCTTTGACAGCGATACCACGCGCCTTGGATGCCTCACCCTCAGCTTCAGATTTCGCCTTCGACTTCTCGGCAATCGCAATCGCGCGATCCTGTTCGGCCAACTCGAGAGCCTTGGTCTTCTCGATTCCGGCTGTCTCGATGGCTCTCGTCTTCAAGACCTCAAGCTCGCGCAGCTCCCGATCCGTCTGGATTTGGCTTTGCTGCACGCTCTTTTCGCTCGTGATGCGTGACTGGTCGATCTGCTGCTTCGCAGCGATCTCCGCCTGCTGAGCTTCCTGCTGACGGGCCGCTTGCTCACGGGCAATCTCCGCGGCCTGCGAGGCTCGCCGAATGCTGATTTCCCGCTCTTGCTCGAGTCGAGCATATTCCTGCTCCCGCTTGATCTTCAGGCTGAGCTGGTCCGCTTCCAGGTTCTTCTGCTCGATCTGGATGCGGGTCTCCTGCTCGATGTCGTTGCGCTGCTTTCGCTTGGCTTCGATCGTCTCCGTAAGCTTCGCAAGGCCCTGCGCGTCGAAAGCGTTGTTCGGGTTCAGGAAATCCTTGGCAGTCTGGTCTAAAGAGGTGAGAGCGACCGACTCTAGCTCCAAGCCGTTCTTCAAAATGTCCTCAGAGACCGTGGTCTGTACGCGCTGCACGAACTGCACGCGCTGGTCCTGAAGCTCCTCCATCGTCATCTCGGCGGCAACGGCTCGAAGCGAGTCGACGAACTTTCCTTCGACGAGCTCCTTAAGTGCCATCGGATCCATCGTGCGATGGCCGAGGGTTTGGGCAGCGTCGGCGATAGCCTCTTCCGTGGGCTTCACTCGAACAAAGAACTCGGCCTGCACATCCACGCGCATGCGGTCTTTGGTGATAAGGCCAGACTCACCGTTGCGCTTGACCTCAAGGCGCAGAGTGTTCATGTTGACCTTGATCAACTCCTGAAACACGGGGAGCACCGTCGTGCCGCCGTTCATGATGACCTTTTGGCCACCTGAACCGGTTCGCACGAAGGAGAGCTCTTTCGAGGCGCGCCGGTAGATGCGAGCCACGAAGATACCGATAGCTAATAGGAAGCCGATGATGATGCCGGCATAGAGAGCAATTGTTGTAAGGTTTTCCATTGTTTTAGGCCTTCTGGCGGATCTCCGCTGAAAGGTCTTCGGGACCGAGGCTGAGAAGCGTGTCTACGCTGTTTTCTATCGCGTAGTATTTGTGCCCGTCGCGCTGGACGAGCAGGATGGTCTCACCTGCTTCGAACACATCCTCCTCACGGAGGGGCTCGACCAGGACGTAATGAGTCTGCCCGAACTTGTCCTTGAGCTTCGCCTGGCTAGGCGTGCCCTTGCGGGTAGCTCCAAGGGTGATGATCGCGGGCAGCCCGATCATCGAATCGTGCGACACCGCCGAGGTGTCCTCACGAAAAACGTGTTTCCTAGCGAAGCCGCCGAGGCTTCGCATGCCGATTAGACCAATCGCAAATGCAGGCATCGCCGCGATCCAGACGTTCAGAGAGCGCCCCGTCAGCTCCTGGATGGCGATGCCGGAGATGCCGAACATCGCCAGGAAGATCATGAACAGGATGAGCACGGGGACGGCGCCTACATGGAGCCAGCCGAGTATCTGGATGGCCATCGGTGCTTCCCCGTGGACGTCTGCTCCGTGGTCGATGTGTGCGCCATGGTCGAGGTCCACGCCATGGTCTATGTCGATCCCGTGATCAATGTTGATGCCGTGGTCGAGATCGATGTTAAGGGCGGCGTCCAGCGTGTGTGAGAGCGCGAAGCCCACGACCCACGACAGGATCTCCAGTAGCGCAAGGCCTCCAAGGACGGCCAGGGCCACGGTGAAGGGAAGGTTCGCTGCACTGAGAAGCACTTCTTTCATCGAGGCACAATCGTTTACGTACGTTGAAAGCTTTCGTTGCCGTCAACTTGTCTTAACATAGTGCGCCAGAATTGTTAAGGAATTGTTGTGGTCGCACACAATTCAGGCTCGATTCTCCGGAACCTGCGCTGAAGGTATAATCTCCGAGTTCAGAAGGTGGCAGCCCCGCGATGCGGGAGTTGGGAATTTCTGATCCGAGAAACAAAACATGGCAGGCATCAAAGTAAGAATTCGTCTTCGCGCGTATGATCACCGCATCATCGACCAGTCGGCAGAGAAAATCACCGACACGGCCAAGCGCACCGGAGCCCGCGTCAGCGGCCCAACCCCTCTCCCAACCAACATCCGAAGGTTCACCGTCATCCGCGGTCCGCACATCGATAAGGAATCGATGGAGCACTTCGAGCTTCGCACGCATAACCGGCTCATCGATATCCTCGAGCCGACCAACAAGACCATCGACGCCCTCATGCGGCTCGATCTGCCCAGCGGCGTCGACATCGAAATCAAGAGCGCGTAGTTAATTTCTTGCTAGGAAGGCCCATCTCAACAAAAAGGGATGGGTTTTTTTGTGCCTGATCCTCATAATCGGCTCTATGCGTGGCTTCCTTGCATTCGTTCTGCTTGCCGGAGTTTTGGTGGGCTGTTCCGGCGAGAACGCAACC
>JBGGMI010000266.1:0-11808 GCA_041288075.1 Fimbriimonas sp. | reverse complement strand
AGGCCGACGATGCTGCCCGTGAGCCGGAGGTTGTGCGCGCTTTTCGCGATACGTGGAAGTTAGGAATTCACAGCTTTTTGAGCTACATCAGAGATAGGTTGCAGGTTTCACATGAATTACTTGCAAATTCGGGAAGCTTGTTCCTTCAGATTGGAGATGAGAACGTTCACTTGGTCCGATGTGTCTTAGATGAAGTATTCGGCCCCGCGAATTTTATATCCAGCATTTCATTCAAGAAAACCGGAGCTTCTGGAGCTGAGCTCTTAGACAACGTGGCCGACACCATTCTCTGGTATGCCAAGGACATTGAACAACTTCGTTACAGACCCCTATATCAAGAGCGAGAAGAGGGCAGTAGCCTGCTGGAAGCTTATAAGCTTTTAGACGAAAATGGAAAGTTGTATTCATCGGCTCCGCTGACAAGCGGGAGGCCCGCTCAAGGTAATGATCTGCGCGAATTTAGTTATGAGGGTAGGTCTTGGTCTCCCGGAAGCGGGACATTTAAGACAGATTTTGCTGGATTGACAAGGTTGGCACAGGCTCGAAGATTGATTCCCGCGAAAGGAGTTCTGCGCTACAAACGCTATTTGGAAGATTTTTCGGTAGCACCGCTTTCAAACATGTGGACCGATACAATGGGTGCTGCGGCTTCTGAAAAGATTTATGTAGTTCAGACGGCATCGAAAGTAGTTCAAAGATGCATATTGATGGCTACGGACCCAGGCGATCTTGTAATTGATCCAACTTGTGGAAGCGGCACAACTGCATACGTTGCAGAGCAATGGGGTAGACGTTGGATCACAATTGATACCAGCCGGGTGTCTCTGGCACTGGCCAGAACTCGCCTAATGTCGTCACGCTTTCCCTACTACTTGCTAGCCGACTCACAAGAAGGGCTAAGAAAGGAGGAGGAGATTACGCGAGTCACACCGCCTACCTATGCAACGCAAAATGATATTCGCAAAGGCTTTATCTACAGGCGTGTTCCTCACGTAACGCTCAAGAGCATTGCGAACAATCCAGATATTCGAGAAGGGATGGCTCAGAACGAGATAGATGCGGCAATCTTAAAACACGCCGACTCGGAGTCGCTGTTTGACCAGCCCTATGCTGACACTAACCGGATTCGAGTGACTGGTCCGTTTACGGTTGAGAGTTTAAGTCCACATCGTGTTCTCGTGGTTGAAGAAGAGAGCTCAGGGAGGCAGTCGGCCGAACAGGAAGACGCGACCTCATTCGTCACGATGGTTATGGACAACCTGAAGAAGGCAGGCGTTCAGAACACGCGTAAGGGGGAGCGGTTGAAGTTGGAAGACCTTCAGCCGTATGCCGGCGCATGGATTCAGGCGACCGGAACCACCGCGCAAGGTGACAAGGTCATCCGAGTCGCCGTGAGCGTCGGCCCCGAGTACGGCGCGGTGAGCCCGATGCAAATCAAGGAACCCGCCAAGGAGGCGATGCAGGGGCTGGGGCACGATCTGCTGGTCGTCTGCGGCTACGCCTTCGACCCCCACGTGACCGAGGAAGCGAAGCACTACGGCGCCCTAACCGTCCTCCCCGCCCGCATGAACGCCGACCTCCTGATGGGCGACGAGCTGTTGAAGAAGACCGGCGCCGGCAACCTCTTCATGGTCTTCGGCGAGCCCGACATCGACATCATGACAGTGGAAGTCGACGGCCCTCCCGACGGCATCTTCGGCACCAAGATCAAGGTCAAGCTAAACGGCCTCGACGTCTACGACCCAACCACGGGCGAGATTCGCAGCAACAACACCGACGACATCGCCTGCTGGTTCATCGACACAAACTACAATGGCGAAAGCTTCTTCGTCCGCCACGCCTACTTCACCGGCGCAGACGAACCCTACGAAAAGCTAAAACGAGCCCTCCGAGCCGAAATCGACGAATCCGCCTGGGCCAGCCTCTACAGCACCGAAAGCCGCTACATAGACCCGCCTTCAACCGGCCAAATCGCCATCAAGGTGATCAACCACTATGGCGACGAAGTCCTGAAGGTCTACAAGGTGTAGCTCGGAAAGTTTTTTGAAGAATGTTTTTCAAAACCGGTTGACAAAATCGCGTTTAGAAATCTACTAAAACATGGACCCACCCAATCGACCAGCCCCATACCAGGCGGAGAGCCGGTAAATAAATGTGTGAACCCCCCTTGACACATCCACACATTCACACATCGACCGTCCCGACCTCGCCCCTAGACCTGCGGGAGACCCGCAAAATTACCTAGGGTGAACCAGGGTTCACCCCGTCACCCCATTCACCCCACTCACCCCTCCATCATCCCATCCCAACCCCTGGAGGGGCTCAGGATGATGATGGAACCGCAGGTTCAAACCGCCCCGCTACTCCCATCCCAACCCACGGAGGGGCTCGGTAGTAGTAGCGACGCCAGATTCAAAGCGACCCGCGACTCCCAGCCTCCTAGACTCCTAGCCCCCTTCCTGATAAACAAGCGGCTCATCCACATCATCCTCCCCCGCCTCCCACCCCTGAGGCGTCACCGCACCATAGACGGCAAAAGAATGCCCCCCGCGATAAGCCCAGCCCTGGTCGCCGTAGCTCCAGTGCCAGTATTCGGAAGGATAATTCGTGATCCCGACGGGTTCCAGCGCCTCGGCCAGGGCATCCCGGTTTGAGCGAGCCTCGTCGGACAATAACGGAGCCTCCCAGGGAAACCCATGGTAGTCGCGCTGCTCATAGGGGCTCATCATGTCCAGGGGGACGTCGCCCCGGTACAAAGCCAAGTCCATCGCCCCACCCGTCGTATGAGGCGGGGGGACTCGGGCGTTCATGGGGGCGGTGAAGCGGTTTACGTGGCGCTTCAGCTTCACCTCCGACCAATCCGGATGCATCACCCGATACCGCTCCCAGGCCCAGCGGTACATGCGGCGCTGAATAATCGGCGCCCGCCACCCCTCGACGACCCGCACATGCAGCCCCTTCCCCAGCAGCGCCTCATTCGCCGCACAGAGCCGTTCGCAAACTCCCTTCCGCAACAGCGTCTCCCGCCGATAGTTGAACCGGGGCCGATCGAGCTGGAGGGCTGGGCATTCTTGGAGAAAATCGACGAGCGGCTCGCCACGCTCGACGATCCGCACGCGACGAAGCGCAGTCACCGGCTCGGCAATGCTGATCACTTGGCTTCGACCGGAACTCCACCCACCGAGCCGACGGCAAACACGTTGTCGTCCTTGTGCACCTTCTCGATCCTGGCCTCCTTCACCTCGCCCACTTCCAGCGAGTGCTGCCAAACCGGGCTCGACGTCTCGCGCCAGTACACGACATATTTGGCCCCCGGCGTCGATTGCCAGGTCAGATGCGTGTCGTACCCCTGCCGCCGGTCGACTTTGACCTCCGTTGGTGCTGGAGCCGCGTTGCCCATGCTCGCCATCACCAGCATATTCAGCCGGGCGTTGGCGGCCAGGTAGTCGAAGTCGACAAACTCCGGCAGGTCGTTCGGCGTGTGCTGCCGCGAGTACTCCTCGTGCACTTCGACGACGCGGACGGCGGTGAAGCCTTCTTTGTTGAACGGCGTGTGGTCGCCGCCGCGGCCAAATCGGTCGGCTCGGAAGACGAGGCGGGGCTTGACTCCGGCTTTGCCATCGCGGCCCAGGAAGTCGATAAAGCGGGCCATCTCGCGCGAATTGTGCTCGGCGGATTCTTCGCTGAAGATGCGGACGTAGCCGGCTTCCGACGAGCCCTGGTTGTTTTTGCTGTTGCCGACCATGTCGTTGCTCAGCACGCCGTCGATCTTCCAGTTCTCGGCCTTGGCTCTCTTGGCGAGGGCTTTGGAGCCCAGGAGGCCTTGTTCTTCGCCGCTGAAGGCGACGAAGACGAGGGTGTTTTCCCACTTCTGGGTGGCCATCACTCTCGCGAGCTCCATGGTGAGGGCGGTTCCGCTGCCGTCGTCGTTCGCCCCGGGGGCTCGGGCGTTGATGCCGGCTTCGCGGTCGACCATGTTGATGGTGTCCATGTGCCCGCCCACGATGACGCGGCGGTCGGTTTTGCCTGGGAGCGTGGCTAGCACCTGCACCACTTCTTTGTCTTCGAGGATGCGCTGGCCTTTTACGATCGGATAGCGCATGATCTCGACTTCGAGGCCGGGGATTTTGCGGAACTCGCCGGCGATCCAGTCGGCGGCTTCGGTGAGGGTTGGGTTGTTGGTGTTGCGATTGGGCCAGGAGGCGAGCTTTTCGATGGTGGCTTTGAGGCGGTCTTTGGAGACGTCTTCGAGGTTCATGGTGTTTGTGATGACCGTGGCCAGAAGCAGCGGAAGCATGAGGTTATGTTATCCGCTCCCTGATCCGGTCGGCGTTCCAGTCGAATCCTTCCCAGTTCAGCTTGAAGGCGTTGTAGGCCATTCCTGAGAGCGCCAAGTGGGCTTCGCAGCATCGGATCCGCTGCTCGAAGTCGGGGACGTCGAGGCTGATTTTCTGGTAGTGCTTCTTGGCTTCGGTGAGCCAGTCGATGTTCTTCATGGCGGGGAAATAGGGGGCGTAGAAGCTGAACATGGCGAGGTCGTAGAGGAAGTCTCCGCGGACCGCATTGCCCCAGTCGATGACGGCGGTGATTCGGTTGTCGGCGGTGAGGACGTTGAAGTGGAGGAGGTCGTTGTGGATGAGGTGGTCGTGGGTGGCGGTTGGGAGGTTGGCTTTTAGGTAGGCGAGGGTTTTTTGGTAGGGCTCGGTGCGGTTGGCTTGGGCCATGTTGTCGTGCCAGCCGAAAACGCGGTCGTTTTCTTCGTCGACGCTGAGGAGTTGATCTTGCCAGGATGCGGTTTGCTCGACCCACGGGTCGATGTTGCGGAGAGCGTCGAGGGCTCGCAGGAGGGCGGGGACGATGGCTTGCATCTTGGGCTCGTCCAGGTTGTCGATCATCTCGCCGTAGGCTCGTTTGGAGACGCAGAAGTGTCCGGTTTCGGTGGAGCCGATTTCGAGGACTTCGGGGATGGGGAGGTCGTTGGAGGCGTGTTGGGCGGCGAGCTGGTCTTTCTTGAAGTCTTCGAGGTGCTGGCCGAAGCGGATGACGAGGTCTCGGTCGTTGGCTCGGAACGCGAAGCATTGGGACCAGTGGCCGCCCTGGAGGGGTTCGACGTTAGTGACGTCCGTTTTCAGTTGTGCGGTGAGGAGGGCCTTGGCGTTTATTTCATTCATGACCGCGAGTTGCTGGCACCGAAAGTTGCTTGATTTAACACTAAGAGCACTGAGAGCACGGAGCCTCACAAAGTGGCTCTAGGCTTTTTTGAGCAAAACGAGCAGGGAGGGGGCTCCTAGGATGGCGGTGACGATTCCGACGGGGACTTCCATGCCCTCGGTTCTCGTGATGGCGCTCATGCCTCTTTGAGCCAGGATATCGGCGAGGAGCATTAGAGCGCCTCCGACGAGGCCGGAGCCCAGGAGCGAGTAGCGCCAGTCGACGCCCAGCAACTTCCGGGAAATGTGGGGGGCGACCAGGCCGAGGAAGCCGATGATGCCGACGGAGCCGACGGCGGCGGCAGTCATGGCGGTTCCGACGGTAAGCACGAGGGTGCGCAGGCGGGGGACGTCGACTCCGAGTCGCGAGGCGGTGTCTTCTCCGATGGCGAACGCGTTGAGGTAGCGGGAGCGGGAGATGAGGAGGGCTCCGCCCAGGATCGCAATCAGGGCGAGGACGGCGTTTTGGGTCCAGGTGATGTCGCCGGAGAAGGAACCGAGGAGCCAGCGGAGGACGAGGTTCGTGTCCTTGCCGGCTCCAAGCAGGACCAAGGATGTGAGGGCGGAGAGGAGCGATCCGACTGCGACTCCGGACAATAAGAGCGCGGTGACGTCGACTAGTCCCCGGCGTTGCGCGAGGAAGTACACCAGCGCGAGGGCTCCCATGCCGGTAACGAAGCCTGAAACCATCATGCCCAGGCCGCCGATCGCTGAGCCGAAGCCGAGCACGATGGCGATGACGCCACCTATCGCCGCGCCTGAGGAAACGCCGACTATGTAAGGATCGGCCAGTGGGTTTCGAAGCTGTGCCTGAAACGCCGAACCTACGAGTCCTAGAATGCAGCCGACCGAGAGCGCCTGTACGGCCCTAGGCAGGCGAAGCGCCCATACGATGAAGTTCGCGGTGGGTCCTCCATCGATGGGGCCGCGGAGGATTTCCATGAATGTGTCCCATGGACGGAACCAATAGGAGCTGCCGACGCCGACGTGCAGAAGGAACGCCAAGACCATCAGCACGGTGAGTCCGATCAACACCGCTCCTGGTCTTTTCATGGGCTCATTATGGGGCGCGCTTACCAGAGGATTCACCACAAAGGCACAAAGGCACGAAGGGGGAACACAGAGTTGCCGATCAACATTTTTGAGCGCTCCGTCCGATATTTTTGCGACCTGCGCACCTTCCGTAAATCAATCCCGTCTGGTAGATTAAGAGCGTTGGAGCGCAAGCTCTTACGACCTAGGTCGAATGATCCGCATGGGTGGATCAGCGGGGGAACCGAATCATGGGGTGAATCTCGGCACATCGCCGGGAAGAGCGTTTCTTGGCTCTAATCCGTCAGCTAACCTCGCAGGCCGAACGCAAGGAAACCGTCCCAACGAAGGGCCGGAGGAGGTTGGAATACTTAATGCTCACTGAGTTCGAAGTGCGGCGGCGAATGGAGATGATCCGATCATCGAGAGTCGCCCCCATCCGGAAAGCGAAGCTGCTTCTCCGACTAGGAAAGTCACTAGACCATCAGACGCAAACACTCACGCAGGCGAAAGCCCAAATTGCGCGTACAGCCGATAAACGAGCATCGGCGTCGTTGACCCGCATCACCAGCCGAATGCAGCTTTTGCACGAAGACGTGCGCGATGCTGCGCTAGAGGTTCTGCATCCCGACGATATTTTGATCCAGCGCAACTGATTTTCGGCCGCTCTCCTCGTGGGAGCGGCCTTTTTATGTATGGACACCGTTCGAATCAGCGGCCTCGAGGTCACCGTGGATGCTCGCGGCGTCGTCACGTTCGAGGGGCGAGTGCTGGGGCGGGTGGCTCGTGAAGAGCGGGTGGGGCAGTTCTTCTGGCGCGCTTACGAAGGGACCTCGCAGGAGCCTTTGAAGCGGTTTCTGACGACTCGACCCGAGGCGATGCAGTTGTTGCTGATCAATGCCGACCTGATCGACGGGATCGGATTCTAGACCTGCGGCGCAGCGTCCGTAGAAGGGTCGATCGGCCTCGCTACTTCTTCCTTGTCCTCGCGATAGAAGGAAGTTAGTGCGAGGATGACCACGATCCCCAGCGTCATGCCGCCGATCACGTCCGAGAACCAGTGGGCACCAAGATAAACGCGGCTAATGCAAATCAACACTGGCAGCGTCGCAAGCGTGACTACTACGGGATGTCGCACCTTGTGCTTCTTCAAGTGAATCCAAGCGAGCACGCTTAAAAGCCCGTACACGGCAGTGCTTCCAAGGGCATGACCAGACGGGAAACTGTAGCCTGCTTGCTTCACCACCACGTGCACCAACTCGGCATCGGGGCGATCTCTTTCCCAGATAGCCTTTAGGAGGTAGTCAAGGGGCAGAGACAACAGGCTGAGGAGCACGAAAACCGCTGTGCGGAAATGCCTTCTGTAGGCGAGCATGCCAGCCAAAGTACAGGCAAGCAGAATCAGAGTGATCGCAGAGCCCGCGTAGCTAATCAGGATCATCGCCTGGTCGAGTCCTGGAACGCTCATCTCCTGGAGTTCCTCGGAGACGCTCACATCGACCTTCTGCAGCATGGAGTAGCGAACCAGAAAGCCTACTGTGAGGAAGGCGATCAGCAGAACAAAGAGCCACATGACCGAGCGCCTGCTTGCCTCGATCGCCCGTCGCCCCCAACGACTTGCTACGCTCATTGAGGTTTTCGACTTCCGCGGGGGAGGCGATGTTTGAGGCCCGCGAAAGCTATGCCAGCAACACGGGACCCATGCAGTTCTGTGCAGCGGCGATCAGCTCGCTGCTGCTGCGGCCATCGTGGGGTGCCCATGCCTCGCCAACGAGGATCGAGACCATCTCGCTTCCGCCAGTCCGGGATGGAGCCCATTCCAGAGTCTTTGCCGCAACGCGCTCTCGAACGATCGAGACGTTATGGCCCGCGTAAGGGAGGATGATCCCAAAACCACTTTCACCCATTCTCGCCACCACGTCCAAGCGCCGCACATGGCTGCGGATGAACTCGGCGGCGTCGGTGAGGAAGCTTGAAATGGCGTCGGGGCCGTAGAAGCGGCGAAGGCTTTCCAATCCGCGGAAATCGATTACCAGCACGGCGACGTCGCCATCCGTGCCAACCGAGCGATGAAGCTCTTCCTGAAGGCGGTTTCGGAAGAAGACTTCGGTGTAGGCGCCGGTCGAGCGGTCCACGATGTCGAAGTCGATATCGCTCTTGCTTCGCAGCAGCCGATCCTTGGTTTCTTCGTCTTCGAGGATCTTTCGGAGCTTTGCCTGGGCCTGGCGCAGGATATGGGATACGTAATTCGGCGAGATGCTCAGTCGCTTGGCGATTTCGGCCTGATTCAAGCTGTCGAAATGGAAGTGGACGAGTACGTGACGCTCCAGGTCTCGGAGCTGGCTCATGGCCTTTTCCAGCACCAGCCGCTCTTCGAGGCCCATCTGTTCGGGACATGCGTCGGCGGCTTCCAATCGGTCGAGGTCGGGTGAGCCGTCGTCGTCGAGTGGGCCGGAGCTGTCGAGCGAGGAAACGCGGAGCATCTCCTGCGTGTTCAAAACTTCCTGAACTGAAGACTCAGCTACGCCGAGCTCACGAGCGATTTCTTCTGCGGAAGGCGCTTTGCCAGTCGTCTGGTGAAGCATGCCGGTCGTGCGGTTCACCTTGTGGCGAAGCTCTTGCAGCCAGGCCGGCTGGCGGATGGTCTGAGAACGGTCTCGCAGGTAGTGCTTAATCTCGCCGGTGACGAGGTGCGTCGCGTACGTAGTAAATCGCGTGCCCGACTCTGGATCGTACTTGGACAGCGCGTTCAGGAGCCCGATAAAGCCGACCTGCACGAGATCGGGGTAAGGCTCGATGCCTGCATATTTTCTGGCTAGTCTCTCAACGAGTCCGGCGTATTCGACCATGATCAGGTCTTTCAACTCCGGACGCGGGAATGCCATATAGCGGGCAACAAGCTCTTCGGGATCCTGACGCACTTGTTCCATAAAATTAAGCTCTCATTGGTTATACGATGCAACTCACCATTAAGAGGTGCCATCACCCATCAGAATGACCGCAATATCACCAGTATTTGAGCAGGCAATTTTATCAGTGGTCATTACTTGATGCTGTTCACCAGTTTGAACATGGGCGTCATGATCGAGATTGCGATGAACCCGACGACCACACCGAGGAACATGATGAGCATCGGCTCGATCATCGAGGTGAGGCCCTTAACGGTCGTTTCGACCTCCTGATCGTAGAAGTCGCCCACTTTGACGAGCATCTCCGACAGACGGCCAGACTCTTCACCAACGTCGATCATCGTGGTGACCATGGTCGGGAAGAGGTTGGACTGAACGAGAGGCGCGGACAGCTTGTTTCCCTCCCGGATGCTGTTTCGCGTCGCTTCAATCGCCTGCGAGAGCACCACGTTGTTCATGGTTTCGCCCACGATTTCGAGGCTGCGCATCATCGGCACGCCCGAGTTGATGAGCGTTCCGAAGGTTCGCGAGAAGCGGGCGATGCTCATCTTCAGCGAAATCTCGCCGATGATCGGAAGGCGAAGCTTAAACGAGTCCATGACGAATCGTCCGCGAGGCGTCTTGCCCCACTGTTTGACTCCAAAGTAGCTGCCGATACCGAACAGGATGATCATCCACCAATAGGCACCCATAAAGTCGCCCATGGAGAACAGCGCCTGGGTAACGCCAGGGAGCTCGACGTCGAGACCGTTGAAAATCTCCTTGAACTTCGGCAGAACGAAGGAGAACAGCGCGAAGAGCATGACGACGGAGAAGCAGAGGACGAGCACGGGGTACATCATCGCGCTCTTGATCTTGCCGCGGATCTCCGATTCGTACTCCAGGAAGCCGGCGAGACGGTCGAGGATGAGGTCCAGGATGCCGCCAAGTTCAGCCGCGCGAATCATGTTGATGTAGAGCTTGTTGAACACCTTGGGGTGCTTCATCATCGCCTCGTTCAACGCGAGACCGCTCTTGACGTCCACCGTCACCATCTCCAGCGCCTCTTTCAGCGCGAGGTCCTTGCACTGGGTGGAGAGGATTTCCATCGAACGGACGATGGGGATACCTGCGTCGATC
Source organism: Fimbriimonas sp. (assembly GCA_041288075.1). Classification (GTDB taxonomy): domain Bacteria; phylum Armatimonadota; class Fimbriimonadia; order Fimbriimonadales; family Fimbriimonadaceae; genus Fimbriimonas. The sequence continues at coordinate 1,538 of JBGGMI010000266.1, read as the reverse complement.
ATGGTTGCGAATTGGCGCGAGAATTGGACGAGGCTCTTGGGCTTCATCTTTTTCGTGCCAATCGTGACACCACCGGATTTGGTGGCCTTTTTGATTTCGGTGCAGTGCAGCGACTGGTCCCGGAGCTTGGCAAGCACAAGGCTTTCGCTCTCGGCTTCCATCGTCGACTTGACGGTCCGTCCGGTGCTATCGATTGCGGTGTAAGCGAATAGCGGCATTCTTCCTTCCTTCCATATATCGGCTTCTGAGTTGCTCACTCTAGCGCCATGGATAATTGTCGGCGCGACTTTCAGCAACTTCAGCCTGCACCGCCACAAAAACCTCGCAAGATTATGGGGGCAAACCACGCGGCCATCTCGGCGCCATGATCGCTTTATGAGCCGTCATAATTGGCAATGTCCTACGCGAAGCCGCCGTCATCTGGCCGCTGGAAGTGGCTGCTGCAGATTCTGCTGCTTATCGTCATTTGCATCGTTGGGCTGTTCGCCTACCGGCGAGGACGGGTGCCTCCCGAGTTTCCGGACGCGGGTCATCCGGAAGTTGTGAAGGACTTCGGCAAGGGCATGAAGGCTTACTGGTTTCCCGAGACCGAGCTGCTCATCATGACCCCGGGCAAGCCGGAGCCGATGTTTATGGGCCTCTGGAGCCCGGAAACGAAAGTCGCGGTGAATCATCTCAACGGCTATCGCGTGCCACCTTCGCTCAGCGGCATCGAGGTGCGCATCTCCTTTTGCGAATACACCCCGTTCCTCTGCCCCGACCTAGAAGCTCAGGTGAAGAACACGGTCACTTACATCCAGAGCAACAATCGTCAGGATTCCCTACCCTACGAGGCGAAGGACACCAAGATCGATGGCCTCGCGGCAAAGCTCATCAGCCTCGAAGTCCAAAAGCCTGATGGAATCTTGGTGGGAGAGGTCTTGCTGGTGAAGCGCGGCAACGTCTATGTGGAGATCGTAACGAACTATCACAAAACTCGGCCTGCTGCCTACGCCCAGCGCGTGAAGCAGATTTTTTCGACGGTTCACTTCTTGTCAAAGGAGCAGGTGGATAATCTGCCACCGAGTGCTCGATCGAAATAACCAACTAGGGGGTTAGCGTGAGCAGGGCGCTCCTAGTGACGGTTCCGATAGTCGCTCTAACGTAAGAGCCTGCCTGGGAGTTTACATTCACGGAATCTACTGTGAAAGTGGCTTGAGTTGCTCCCCCAGGCACGAGCACAGAGGATGGGCACCTCGCCTTCGTATTCGATGTCGAGAGGTTGACGAGTATGCCGCCTGCCGGAGCGGGCGCTGTCAGCGTTACCGTTGCTTGCGAGGTCTGCCCTCCAACAACGGTCGTGGGGTTGAGGGCGAGTGACTTCACGCTCGGCGACTGGACCAGCAAGGCGACCGTTCGTGTGTATGTGCCCAAGTCGGCGGAGATCGTCACGTTGGTGTCGGTGGCAACTGGGGCGTGGGTGACGTTGAAGGTGGCCGTTGTCTTTCCGGGATTCACTCTTACAGTGGCTGGGACGCCTACTAGAGAGGGGTTGCTGC
>JBGGMI010000265.1:0-4793 GCA_041288075.1 Fimbriimonas sp. | reverse complement strand
GCAAGTCTGGGTCTTGTCGCCGCCCTCGGCTTCCTGTTGCTGGTTTCGCTCATCGTCAGCGCGGCAATCTCAGGGCTCAGCGATGTCATCAATCGATATCTGCCTTTCGGAACTTGGGTTCTGTCCTTCATCAACACAGTTGTATCTGTGTCACTTATCGCTGTCTTGTTTGGCGCAATTTACAAAGTTCTTCCCGACCGTTCGCTTGCATGGCGGGACGTCCGTTTCGGTGCTGTGATAACAGCCATTCTGTTCACCATTGGGAAATCCTTGATCGGCTGGTATCTCGGCACCAGCGCCATTGCCTCCTCTTATGGAGCTGCGGGCAGTTTGATTGTGTTACTGTTGTGGGTATTTTATTCGTCCGCGACGTTCTTATTCGGCGCAGAACTCACGCGTGCTTTCGCGACCACCTGGGGGACGCGGCGGGACTTGAAGTCGACGGTGAAGCAACCTCTCGATGATACGCGGCCCAGAGCGATTTAGCGGCTGATCGATCAATCGGATAAAGATAATGTGCATCCGGTGAGGAGTGCGAGCTCTTTACTAAACCCCACAGGCCCCGAAAGCCGCTGGCGAGCCTGCCGCGACCCCTGATTGTGCCTGTTATCTATTAAAGGAAGCCGCCATGATCCACCCGCCATGGTCCACGCCGCAGCTCGAGGGGGACTACGACAAGGTCAGGAGGCGCACAAGAAGTGGATAGGAGAGGCCTGGAAGGCGAGGTCCCCCGCTGAGGGGTCAGCGTTCCATGCCGTAGACTTTTGCCGTTGACACGTACCCGGTTGCTCGCCAGCCTCGTTCATTCGCGAAAGGTGGATGGAGAGCGAGATGAAGAAGGTCTACGCAAAACCGGAACTGAGAAAAGCTGCGGTACTGTCGAACGTCACGGCAAATGGGAACGGCAGTCTTAAGGCCGTGACTAGTGACATCCGTCTGAAGACCGACATCGAAGAGGTCGGCGTCGCTGCAAACGGGCTTCCGATCTACAACTTCAGATACCTCTGGAGCGATGCCGTCTATCAGGGCGTCATGGCTCAGGACGTCCTGAAGGTCTTCCCCGAGGCCGTATGCACTACGCCCAGCGGTCACTTGGCCGTGCGGTACGATATGCTCGGGATGGAGATGATCAGGGTCCACTGAGCGCGCTGTCCGCTGCACTCGGAATGGCTTCTGCCTTAGTCCGGTGGGCATTAAAGCCACGACTGCATAATTAGAATAGCGACAACGATGCCGGTCACCATCGCAGCTGCAAGCAAGGTGAAGATGATGACAAAGGGCCATCTATCCACGAACTTGAACATGCTCAACGTCGCTTGCTGGCTCTAGCCGGCAAGCTATCCTCCAGTTTCCGGGCGTAGTGGACATCGCCGCCAAGGAGCAGCCGAACGTGGCTGTTGGGAAGAAGCACTTCGCCTCTCGCTGCCAGCCACTCCTCCATCATGTATCTCGCCGCAATTATGTCTTTCGCCTCAAAGGCGGCGTGATCGTCGACCACTTCCCTGCCGTCTTCGTGTAGAAAAATCTCTGCCCTGAAGATCATGGCCGACTTCTCGCCTCCTGCCCTTAAGCATAGAGGGTTCGGGCAATAGAAAATTGATCTCGCTCAATCGTGCCGCGTCGCGAAGGGAACAATTTTCCTGTATGTTGAGTGGGGGGCAGCAGGGAGGAGGCCACCATGAGCTGGCGCCAGGACACCATAGTTCACTGCAAGCAAGCCATCGCACAACTTAGGCACGGCATCGAGCAGATGCACGCCGGGACGTTCGAGGTTCGGGAGCTCGACCACGGCAGGTGGGTGATGGTCAACGACGGTCGCATCGAGCAGGATAGGAAGACGATCGCGAACCTTGAGGAGATCATCGCGCGGGCCGAAGAGGCCGAGGTGAACGAGAGCCGACCATAGTTCCGCGCCGAAGGGTACGTCGATGTTCGTAGGGTTGTATCGCGATGCCGAGGGATGGGTGCGCGTTCAAGACGTCACCAGCCTACAGTTCACGATCATTCCAAAAATCAGATACCTGGCTAGCGGAGCGACGCCCCCGTTTGACGATCTGCCGATGAAGGAAGAATACGAGACTCGAGCGCGAACTGGAGTAAGACGATGACCAAGGGCTATTGGGTCGCTTTTGCTGATGTTTCGGACCCAGAAGGTTACAAGGCTTATATTGCCGAAAACGCCAAGGCGTTCCACAAGTACGGAGGACGCTTCCTGACGCGCGGCTCGAAGGGCGAAGTGTCGGAAGGGCAGCCCAGGTCGCGTGTCGTCGTTATAGAGTTCCCAAGCTACGACGCGGCAGTCGAATGCTATTCGTCTCCAGAATACGCAAAAGCGATGGAACTTCGGCAAGGCAAGTCTGTGATGGATTTGGCTATCGTGCCGGAATACGACGGCCCCCAGCCGTAGGAGAGTGACTGAACCTCCGACGACGTACGGCCTTCCGATATTGCCTGAGTCTCAAGCCCGGAGTAGCGTTGGGTGTTCAACCTTCTTGGGGGGAGGTTTCATGCCGTTCAGAGGTGTCTTCGACCCGGACGAATTAGCAGTTTTGAGTCAGACCCTGGAAGAGCACTGCGCAGAGAACGGCATCGGCCCCGAGCATGACGACCGCGAACTGATAGCGTTGCGCCTGATCGGTCTCTATATCAGCGGCATTACGACCGTTGATGAATTGAAGCGCATGCTGAGAGACGATCAGGCCCGACGACGGGCTTAAGTTTGATCGCGGTCAAAGCGGCGCTCCATCGAGGCTGCTAGAAATCACCCTAGCATTCGATCCTCCGCAAATGGAGGAAGGCGGGTGGCACTAGCCGAACCGAGCAGGCATCAAGAAGGCTCCGACTTGGGCCGCCCGTCCTTTCCCGCGTCGTGCGTTTCCGGATCCGGCATCGACCTCTGCAGATTGATTCCACGACCTCGGGATTATCACCGCCCTGGCTGGGCAGAAAATGCAGCCAGGCGTAGCTTGACCGAGCTGGAGAACAAACGTCTGTACGACGAATATCTCGATGTCGCGATCACCTACAAGATCGAATGGGAACGTGAACTTGCTCGTCGAGAACGTATGGCATTGCTGGCCGTAAATAACCGCTGCCTCATCCCGATCACGTCGTCATAAACACACTCGACGGCTGCACACGCGGCATCCCGAGCGATCGTATCCACTGACTTCATCCCCTCTCCATCCGTTCGTCAAAACAAACGGATGGTCGCAGATCGGACCGAAGCTTCCGGTCGGCAATGCGACAGTCACCTCGATGTCCGCTTCCGGGTCGTCGCTAATTTTGGCCGTCGGCCGATATGAGGTGCTCAGGGTCGCGGTTGGGCGACAAACATCTCAGCAGGAGTCAGACGGCGCGTACAGTCGGGTCTTACGTAGTCATTATGCGATTGGTGCATCGTCAAAGCCCGCTGCCTGCAGGATGGTGCCCGAGACAGCGGGCCTGTCGCCTTATCGCTTTACCGTGGGGGCCACGCGAACGGCTGACCGGGTTAGTTGAAGTGCTTGTTGCAAAGCTCTTCTGCCGAAGAGTACGTCTTGTTGATGACCAGTGGGTCCTGGTCATAGTCGAACACCCTCATCGTGTTCGGGTCTTTGCTGGCCTGCGCCTCGGCCGCCTTTCTCGGCAGCCACTTTGCGGAGGCAACGTCAGTATCGTTGAAGCTGCCGGGGTTCTTGGTTGTAATCAGGCAGGTGCGATCCTGGCCCGGTGCGCTTGCCTTCTTTGATTCAGCGAGAGCCGCGGAACCGCCGGAGACAACGATGGCTGTTAGCATAACAGCATTGATAAGCAGTTTCATATTGATCTCCTTGGGAGAAGTTAGTGTCCCTTCGCCGCTCCAACTGGACGAGCGCCCTTTGGTTCCAGATAATCTAGATTGCGCAGGTACGGAGCCAAAGGAGACGGGTACGGACGCGCATCAATAGCCATTGCCGCGATTTCAGTCGTGTCGCTTGCAACCTCTGCTGTGGTGTCTTTGCTTTTCAACCGCCGTGAGACGAGAAGGTGACGATACACATTCAAGCCACCCACCTCGGAGGCGGCTCGTCGAAGGCGGCGAAAATCGCGAGCTTCGCGATCCGATCGTAACCCCTACCTTCCTCGTTAGGCCGACCTCGTCGTTGGCGGGCGGTTTATTCGCAACCAACCACTCGTGACGATGTTATTGTCGACGCGCATTATGCGCGTTTGAGGAGAGTACCCATGGATGACACAGCTATTGGCTGGATTGCAGCAATTATCATAGGGGGCATCGCGGGCTGGCTTGCTGAGATGTTCATGAAATCAAACCAAGGGGTGTTGATGAACATCGTCCTTGGCATCATCGGCGCTGTAATCGCTAACTTCTTGCTCGGGCTTCTTGGGATCGGCCTTGGCGGATGGCTTGGGTATCTAGTCGCCGGCTTTATCGGCGCGTGCATTCTGATCGCCATTGGACGACTGGTCACGAGCCGCACCGCGTAAAGTAGCGGAACCTAATGTAGTGCTTATAGTTAGAAATCCGGATCGCAATTCCCTCCGCGATCCACAGGGATTCTAGACAATCCCATGCCCGCTGCCGCTCGTACCGGCGGCGGGCAACTGAATGTCGCGGATCGCTGAAGACAGAATGGCTGGTCTTGAAGCCGGTCGCTAACACCCCTCGGCCTTTAGTGACTTCACCATTCGCGTGACGACCGGATCATACGCGACTTTATTCGCGCGGTCGTAATCCAACTGGAAAACCGCAACACGGTCGTTGCAAATCGCGATCGCCCGGAAATAGCGGATTTTGTCGTCTTTGATTCCTG
>JBGGMI010000264.1:0-30915 GCA_041288075.1 Fimbriimonas sp. | reverse complement strand
GCCCTGGAAGTCGAGCTGCTCTTACACGCAAGACAGCACCTCCTCGACCTAAGAAACCGCCTCTACTTAATGGGCCAGAGCGAAGACCTCGTGCCCGAGAACCCCGAACGGCTCGACCGCCTCGCGCACACCCTTGGCTTCGAGCACGGAAATGCATTTTTAGCGCATCACGAGCAGATCATTGAGACCGTCAGACGTCTCTACATCGAAGGCCTCGAAAGGCTCCGTGCATGACCCTGTTCCTCCTCTTCCTGGGCGCATTCCTCCTCGGCTCGATCCCCATCGGGTTCCTGGCCGCGCGTGCGAAGGGGATCGACATTCGGACGGTCGGCAGCGGAAACATCGGCGCAACGAACGTCTCGCGAGCACTCGGCAACAAAGCGGGCTACGCCGTCTTCGTGCTCGACATGCTCAAGGGCCTCATCCCCGGCCTTGTCGCCCGACAGCTCATCACCGAGCCCATCGGCGGCCTCCCACCTCAGCTCTACTGGTTTCTCGTAGGCATCGCCGCCTTCTTCGGCCACATGTTCTGCCCCTGGCTCGGCTTCAAAGGCGGCAAAGGCATCGCCACCGGTCTCGGCGCGCTCATCGCCGCCGCCCCGTTGCTCGCGCTAGCCTGCTTCGGCGTCTTCTTCCTCTTCATGATCTTCACCATGATGGTCAGCCTCTCCAGCCTCGCCGCAGCCGTCGTGCTACCCATCTTCGGCTATTTACTCCCCGGCGAACCGCGTGAGCTGGTTCCGATCTACATCTGCCTCAGCCTTCTCGTCTTTTACAAGCATCGCGAAAACATCAAACGAATCCGAGCCGGCACGGAGCCCAAGTTCCAGTTCAAGAAAAAGCCACAGGAGCAAGAAGCTTAAGGGATGCAACTCAAAGAGCGCATCTTTTCGGAACCGATCAGCTTCATGTTCGGTTGCCTGATTTGGATCCCCCTGGCCATCTGGATCATCTCCCTCATGAGATGGATGATTAGCGGGGAGGTCGATCTGATTCTGGGACTGACCGGCATGTGCATGGCAGTCCTGCTGGGCTACATCGCGATCAACCCGCCCGCGCCCCAGGTCTCGATCCTGGCCTTTGTGGCGGTGGTGGTCACGATGGTGATGTATCCCATCGTGGCGCACGCCATGAACAAGCGGAGCCTGAAGGCGATGGATGTGGAGGACTTGGAACGAGCCTATTACGCGCTGAAAACCCGGCCAGACAACGTCGCCGCCAAGTTCAAGATCGCGCGCCTGCTCTACGATATGGGGTATCCAGGACATGCCCTCCGAATCGCCGAGAACTGTATCGCGGCGATGCCGCAGGCGTTTTTCTACGAGGAACACCGCCTGATCGCCAGATGGAGAATAACCCCGACGTCGCCCCGAGCCTTCGACCCGATCCCATGCCTAGAGTGCAGCCAATCGAACCCACCCGGAAACGTCAACTGCGCCGCCTGTGGAGCACCGTTCTTGCTTGATCGTATGAAGGGCAAAGTTCTGCCGAGCACCCTCGGAAAGCGCCTCATGGCCGCCTGGATCGTCATGGTCGCCGTCCTCGCCGGTCTCCCGCTGATCGCATCGATCGGCGGCCTGGTCGCGGTGTTTGGGATTTTCACTCTACTGGTGATCTCGGTTGCCGTATTGTTGGTCGCCTTCCGAAACCCCGATAGGGGTGTGGCTGCTTGAAGAAGCTGGACTCCTACGTCTTGAAGGAGATGATGGTGCCGTTCCTCATCGGCACCCTGGCCGTCGTTCTGATGTTTCAGGCGAACACCTACATCGCGGTGGCAAAGCGGCTGAACATGGAAAACGTGCCCCTGAAGGCCGTGCTCCAGTTCATCCTCTTCAGCACCCCCACTTATCTGAATCTCACCCTTCCCGTAGGCGCGGCTCTGGGCAGCTCGTTGGCCATGTCCCGGCTTGCCCGAGAGTCTGAGCTGACCGCGATGCGCGCCGCCGGAGCCCGAATCCTGAGAGTCATCGCCCCGATTGCCTGGTTCGGCCTCGGTGTCGCCTTGATGCACTTCTACATGGTTGAGCGGATCATGCCCCGAGCGACGACCGAGGCGAATCGAATCGGCATGCAAATCGGGTATCTCGGCTATGCGCCGGACGTCAAAACCAACGCGATGCTGAACCTGGGCAAATTTACGGCTTCGTTCGGTTCAGTCTTCAAGAGGGGCGAGGAGCTCGAGATTCAAAAGATCCTGCTCATCGAACAACCCGAGCCGGACGTCACTCAGCTCATCACCGCCGACAAGGCTCGCTACACGGAAGGCAAGTGGCAGTTCGAGAACGCCTATTTTCGCATCTTACACGGCCAGGATTTGACGACGGCTAAACCGATAGGCACACTGGTGATCAACGAAAGAATCATCCCAGGCGACATCTTCAATCCTCCTGTCTCCGAAGAGTTGTCAGCTTCTCAGCTATGGGAATCGATCAAGGCTGGCCGCCGGCTTGGCAACGATACGAAACGGCAAGAAGTCGCCTTCCATACAAAATTCGCCCTGCCAGTTGCGTGCTTCATTTTCGCCTTCGTCGCGCCCATCTTCGCCATCGTCTTCGCGCGTGGAGGAGGATTCGTGGGTGTGCTGCTGAGCTTTGGGCTCTGTATCCTCTATTACAACGCCTTCATCATCTCCACTGAGATTCTTTACAAGTTTCCGTTCGTCCCAGCGTGGCTCGCCGCGTGGATAACGAATATCCTTTTCGCCTTGCTGGGCCTCATCGCAATCCGGAGGCTCGAATGAAGCGAACCTGGCCCGTACCCCTCCTGGCGCTCGGCGCTGCATCCCTCAGCCGGGCGCAGGTCGGACCCTACCTGGCGTTCGCGCAGGGTGTAAAAACGCTCCAATCTAGAGGCTTGGTCACCGCCCCCCTAGGCACGAAGGACCCGCTTCAGCCGGTCGGGTTTCCCGGACTGCCGCCCAAATTTGGAGACCTGCCGGAGCCCCAATCCACCGAAGTCGAATTCCGGCTAATCCGCCTTGGTGAAGGAGGCAAGTCTGGAAACCTGGTGCGTGGATCGCAGGGCGCCGAGTTCATTTACAAGGGCTACCACGTCTTTGCCGACGAAGTCGACGGCAACCTGCAGACCAGCATTTTCACCCTCAAGGGCAACGTAAAGGTGATCGGCAAGGACTCCGTGGTGGTTGGCGATCGGGTCACGGTCAATTTCGATAACAACACCTACCTGGCCGAGGACGCCGAGTCGCAGCTCGATCCGCGGCTCGTGCAAGGCATGCTCACCGACGACCTGTACGTCAAAGCGCAGCAGTCCTACGGAAGCGAGCGGCAGATATGGTCGCACAACACCGATATCACCACCTGCAACCTGAAAGAGCCGCACTATCACCTCGACGCGAAGGACGCTGAAATCCGCCCAGGCAAACGAGCGATTTTGCGACACACGAAGGTCAAGATATTTGGCCGCACGATCGTCAGCATCGCGTACCTAAACATTCCGCTTGACGACCCGACCTATCGCTATACCCCCGAAGTCGGCCAGAACGAGGACGAAGGCTACTACATCAAAACCCGATGGGGAATTCCACTCCGCGGGGACAATGTCTTAGACTCCCGCGTCGACTACATGACCAAGCTCGGCACGGGCCTCGGCGGCGACTACCGCTACTTCAACCGCACCATGAACGGCCTGCTGCGTGCTTACAAGATATTTGGAAAAGCCGACACCCTCAGCCTCAGCAACGACCACCGCCACGAATTCCGCTGGGGCACGCTAACCTTTAACAACGACTACCAGAAGAACAACTACCTCACCGCTCCCGGAAGCACCACCCTCAATACCCGCGCCCAGCTCGTCTTCCCCCAGAGCGGAGGGGCCAGCACGCGCCTAAGCCTTAATCAAAGCGGCAGCAAATCCGGCACATTCGATACCAGCAACCGAAGCATCGCCATTTCCGACCAACGTAGCTACGGCCGCCAAACGAGAACCACCCTCGACGTCAACTGGCTCCAATCCGGCAGCAACTATCAGGGCCAGACGCAAAGCAACGACCGAGAGCAGATCGACGTGCGCATGCGCGCCAACCACGAACTCAAGGTCGCCACCGCCACGCTCGAATACGTCCGCACCATCCCTGTCGGCGAAACGCAGGGCATCTTCGGCGGCAGCGACAGAACCCCGTTCGTCTCACTAACCTCCGACGCGAGAAAAATATTCGGCCAAAGAGCCGGCGAGAAGCTCCCTTTCAACACCGAGCTTTCCTTCGGTGAGTTCTCCTCCAACACCGGCGCCCAGCAAAACAAAATCAGCCGATACAACTTCGACATGAGGGTCAACCGGCCCGACCGCAGCGACAAACGCCTGAGAGTCGACCTCGGCGGACAGTTCCGACAGGGCATGTACTCCGACGACACCGCCCAATACACTCAGGCCGCCAACGCCAATGCCAGCTACCGCCTGGGCCGGGACACCAGCGCCAACTTCCGCTACAACTACATGCGCCAGCACGGCTTCACCCCCCTGCTCATCGACCGCACCGGAAGAACCAACCTCTTCACCACCGACCTCAGCTACCGCCCCACCGAGCCGCTCCTCATCGGCGTCCAAACCGGCTACGACTTCCTGAGGCTGGAGCGGAAGGAGATCTCTTGGCAGCAGGTCGGCGTCCGCACCGAGTTCACGCCCAGAGAGAACGTGATGTTCCGAACGCTCTCCACCTACGACACCTTCTCGCAGCAGTGGAGCAACGTCCGCCTCGACTTCGCGTACAAGCACAACGACCAATTCCTCGCCCTCGGCGCCCGCTACGACGGCATCCGCAAGGTCTGGAGCAACGCGAACCTGTACCTGGAGAACCTGAAGTGGGGAAGAACCAGCTTCAGCGCCATCCTCACCTATAACGGCTTCACAAAGCAGTTCGACTCGCAGCAATACTCCTTCATCTACGACCTCCACTGCGCCGAAGCCATCCTCGTCTACACCCAGCAAAACACCGGCTTCCGCTCCGGCAAAGACGTCGCCCTCTTCATCCGCCTAAAAGCCATCCCCTTCGACATCCCGTTCGGATTCGGCAGGCGCGGGCAGCCATTGGGAAGTCCGGGCGGAGTGGGCTTCTAATTGAGTGTCCCGTCGTGAGACTCTGGCGGCTCCTCGGAGCCAAAGTCTTGCTCGGCCCCCAAGTCCCACTTGCCCGCGTTCCGATCCGCCCAATTGGACACTGAGCCGCCCGTCCGAGATTGGTGCAGCAATCGAAAATCGAGGTCCGCTACGATGATTCCTTCTTCGTTGAAGAGCGTTTCGCGCAGGATCGCCGCTTGCGGGAACGGCTCTACGCTGGGTGCGATGATTGCGCTAGTGCCGAAGGAGTAGGGCGCGGGCTCGTACCCGATCGAGCCGACGAGCGAGCTGTGGATGACGTAAACCTGGTTCTCGATGGCGCGGGCGAGGCAACTCCAGCGGACACGCTGGAAGCCCTGCTGCGTCTCCGTCCACGCTGGTACGCATTGCACCATCGCCCCCGACTCGGCCAGCGCCCGCGCCGCCTCTGGAAATTCGCAGTCGTAGCAAATCGTGACTCCTAGCTTCTTAGGCAGCCGAGCCAAGCCTTCGCCTCTCTGTATGCCCCAAAAGTCGCGCTCGTACGCGGTTAGATTGTTCTTCTCGGCGATCACCACGTCGCGGCCGGGAATTCCGATGGCGCACACGTTCTTGATGCCTTTCTCGGTGTTTTTGAAATGCGAGCCGCCAATGATGATCAGGCCGCTGGAGTGGCTGATGCGCTTGATCCACCCCTCGATCGCATCGTCGTACTGAACGAGGAATCTCGCCGCGTCATGTTCCTCCAGGTCAGGCACGAGGGGAAGCAGCTCAAGTTGGTGCAGCTCCGGGAAGACGACCACCTCTGCCCCCTCGTCATGAGCCTCGCTGACAAGGTCGTGAAAGTGCCCAAAATAGTCGCTGTCCCCCTTTGAGGGCCGTAGCTTCCATGCCACCGCTGCGACTCGCAATCTCATTGCGTCCACTCCAGCAACGCCGCCCCATTAGCCGATTCCTCATCCTCCATGTATTCGTGTATGACGCCCAGGAAGGTGAGGCCGTAGCGGAGAAGCGGCGTCAGCGTTCGATCCGTTAGCTCGCCGTTGGACACTTTCAAAGCGTACTCTTCGACCGTCAGGTTTTGGTGAGCGGCATAGTCGGGCATGCGGCACCCGGTGCCATATCGCGCCAGCTTGTGCTCTCTAACGATTTTGAACCTCGCCTCGTAAAACGCTCTGCCAATGCCGTGGCGGCGAAAGGCAGGATGAACGGTGATGTCGAGCCCATACAAGGTCGAGCCGGCAGGATCGAAGCTCCGAAGCATCGAGCCACCAACGGTTCGTCCCCAACTCTCGTGCGCCCGCCAGCGCTGTTCCGAAATCAGCGAATTGCTGCATGACCCTACGATCTGCCCATCCAACTCCGCAACGAACTGCCCGGCGGGAAAAAGCTCGATATGCTTCTCCAGATGCTCCGGGTCCCAGTGCAGGTCCGGCGAAAAGGGTGGCGGAAATGCGAGGGCCTGGAGCTCGGCTGCGGCTTGGACATCGCCGGTCATCATCAGGCGGATCGTCGGGTGAAGCACTTCTCGCCGTTTATTCTACTTCTGCACTATCATCCATCTGTGATCCGAACAAACTGGGCCGCCAACTACACTTATCAAGCGGCAAGATTCCATTCGCCACGGAGCCTTGAGGAAGTGCAGGAGTTGGTGGTTCGGTGCTCCAAAGTTAAAGCCGTCGGAACCAGGCACTCGTTCAACAACATCGCGGACACCGATCACGATCAGATATCTCTGGAGCACCTGAACCGGATCATTTCCTGCTGCGACGACACGGTTACCATTGAAGGAGGGGTAGCGTACGGAGCACTTTGCAGCTATCTTGCCAAGCGGGGCCGCGCTCTTCACAATCTGGCCTCACTGTCCCACATTACCGTTGTCGGCGCCTGCGCCACTGCTACTCACGGTTCCGGTGTGGGCAATGGCAACCTGGCAACCGCTGTCGTCTCTCTCGAAATTGTGCGAGGCGATGGCAGCCTCTTGAGCCTCTGTAAGAAGGATAAGGAATTCGATGGCACCGTGGTGAATCTCGGTGCCTTGGGTGTTGTTACGAAGCTGACTCTAAGAACCAGTCCCGCATTTCAGATAAGCCAACGGGTTTACGAGCGGCTGCCCTTCAGGGAATTGCTCGAGCACCTCGATGAATTCTTGTCCCATGCCTACAGCGTGAGCCTCTTTACCGACTGGACTGGTGACTCCATCAACCAGGTCTGGATCAAAGCGCTCGAAGAGAATGGACCGTTATCAAGCTTCTTCGGTGCCGAACCCGCCCGAACGAACTTGCATCCGATCGGTGATCTCTCGCCCGAAAACTGCACTCCTCAGATGGGTGAGCCCGGTATGTGGCACGATCGGCTCCCGCACTTCCGGCTCGAGCATACGCCGAGCAGTGGGGAAGAGCTGCAGTCGGAATATCTCATCCCCCGGCCAAACGCTCGGGCTGCCATCGAGGAAGTGCACGATCTACGCTCCCTGATCGCGCCGCTGCTGCAGGTTTCCGAGATTCGAACGGTCGCGGCGGACTCCCTCTGGATGAGCCCCTGCTATAGGCAGGATTGCCTTGCCATACACTTCACATGGAAGAAAGACTGGCCTTCGGTTAGCGCTCTGTTGCCGTTGCTCGAAGCACGCCTTGCTCCACTAGGCGCAAAGCCGCATTGGGGCAAGCTTTTTATGGACTCCCGAAGCTCTACTTATCCGCGCCTGCAAGATTTCAAAGAGCTCCTCAACCGGCACGACCCGAACGGGAAGTTCCAAAACGCCTTTCTGGAGGCAAACATCAGTTCGGCTCTTTGATGCCGGGAGCATGCTTGTAGCCTCCGAGCTCATCCTTACGCAACGCCACTGAGTATCCCCACCGGTCGGTTGAGGGCGAGTAGATGTGCGTGGCTCTGAGCTTCAGGAATTGGTCCGCAGTCTTCATCACTTCGTCAGGACGCGTTTGGCTGCGAACGAGGAAGTCGGGTTCGGGCGGATTGCAGGCTAGGGGAACTGAGCCGTCGTCGGTGGGCAAGACCTCTCCGGGGAGGCGGCTGATCTTGGCGTTGGTGGGGAGCTCTGCGCCTTGATATCGAAGGTCCATGCTCCACCGCACAATGTCGCTCTTGTTGTCAAAGCTTGCGTGAGGGGTTCGATTGGTCATGAGAAGCACGCCGCCTTTCTTCACAGGCACGCATACGGGTTTGCGCCCCTCGAACAACGCCTCGTCGATCTCTAAGTAATGCGCCATCCGATCCGGATGGTGGTTTAGCACGGGCCCCTGATGCATACCGGGCACAACCCACATGCATCCCCGCTCCTCGGTTGCATCGACGAGAGGCAGCCATACCGTGAGGATGAGGCTCTTGTCGCAGTAGGGTTCGAAGTAGCCGCTATCCTGATGCCAGGGAACCGGGCTCCAGTCGTGGCTGGGCACCTTGGGGCGGAGGCGGTAGACGCTGGAGGCGATGAGCTCTGGTCCGCAGAGCTGTTCGGCGACGTCGAGGAGCTTGGAATTGGTCATGAGGCCGAAGAAGGCTGGGAGCACCACTTTGAAGTCCCACATCGATTTGGCGATGTCGACGCTCTCGCGGTTGATGTGTGCGAGGCGATGCTCGAAATCGAACTCGCTGTAGTCACGGCTCAGCTGCCCTTTGGCGACTGCTTCTTTCGCCCGCTTGTCCAGCTCCTCCGCGATCTCGTCGATGACTAGCTGCAATTCCTCTTCCGTGAAGAGATTCTCAACCGTGGTGAAGCCCTGCGATTCGAATTGCTCCAATTGCGCTGCAGTGAGGGAAAAGCGTATCGCCGTTGCCATTTCTGTATGGTACGCCAACTGAGTCAGAGCCAGGTCGTTGTCGCAACCTAGTCACCTACCTAAGCAAAAACCTTGTTTCGGGAGAAAGACAGATGGTTTGACTAGGTTTGTATCTCGTGTGTATCCTCACTTGTAAGGGCGAATTGGGGGCTTTGTCAACCACTTCTGCAGAAAAAAGAGCGAACGTGCCTGCGAGAACTTAACGATTGGGCTGACTTCTTGCCAGTGGGAACTCTTCAAGTGCCGTTGCGGTAAAAGCGTGCGAATGAAGCCGCTTTCGCTTTTGGCGCTTTTCGCGCTTGCCGTCTCTGCCTGTGCCCAATCAACCGAACCCCTTCCGAGGAAGCCCTTTTTCGGAGTCGGGATGGCCGTCGATGTTAAAGGCGTGAAGCTCACCGCTGTGACACCGGGTACGACTGCGGCGGAGGCGGGGTTGAAGCCGGACGACATAGTGGTTTCGATCGACGGAGTCCCGACTCCAGACCCTCAGTCGGTCGGCAAAGCCGCCTCGCAGTGGAAGACCGGCAGCAAGACGAAGATCGAGTTCATTCGAGGCGGAAGCACTCAGCAGGCCGAAGCGACCGTCCGCTCGAGGCCGGCCGACAAGGGCGACAACTACGAGACGATCTATGACGAGGTGAAGAGCAAGGGCAATCGCATTCGCATCTTCGTCACCAAACCGACTACTCCGGGCAAGCACCCTGCGCTTTTCTTCATCCAGGGGATTGGCTATGTCAGCAACGAGCAGCCGCTGAGCGGGCAAAGCTCGTACGCCAAGATTTGCAAGGCGTTCAACGACAAGGGCTATGTGACGGTGCGCGTCGAGAAGCCCGGTCTTGGCGACAGCGACGGCGGACCCTTCGATAAGGTCGACTGGTATACCGAGCTCGACGCTTTTCGCCAGGCGCTCATCAAGACCAAAACCTACGATTTCGTCGATCCGAACAAGGTCGTCATCTTCGGCCACAGCATGGGTGGCTGCCAAGGGCCCATCCTCGCGAGCGAAATTCCCATCAAGGGGCTCGCCGTGTACGGAACCGTCATTCGCACCTGGCATGAGTACATGGTCGATATGATGCGAAGCCAGGCGGCGCTCGGGGGCCAGGATGCCTCTGCGCTCGACGAAGTCGCTCGCAACACGGTAGCCGCCCTCCACCTCATCTTCAACGAGGGACTCTCGGTCGCGGACGCCAAAGCCAAGAACCCCAAATGGGCTGCCGCCATCGACGCCCTCGTGCCGGACGGGGAACACTTCTCGGGCATCGGCATGAACTTTTGGCGCGGCTGCTTCGCGGAGAATTACGCCAAGTACTGGGAGAAGCTCGACACCAACGTGCTGTCCATCTATGGGGCCGCAGATTTCGTGGCCGAGCAGATCGATCACCCCATGATCGCGGAGGTCGTGAATAAGAAGCACCCGGGCCGAGCCAAGTTCATCACGATCCCGAATTCGGACCATGGATTTCGCAACGTCGCGTCTCTAAAGGAAAGCCTTGATACGTGGCGGACACCTGGAAAACCGTTCAATCCCGCGATCATCGATGTGCTGCTGGCCTGGGCGGACGAAGCGATTGCGAAGTGAGTCGGCGTGTTCCGTGTTCGGAGGGCAATTCTCGCAAAGGGCGCGGTATTCAGGCATAGGTGCGTGGCGGAACGGGGCCTGAGGAACTGAACAGAGATGAGCGAAGGCCCGATGCAATGCCCAAGCTGCGGCCAGCCGAACCTGTGCGGACACGCTGAAGCGGGCTCCTGCTGGTGCGCCACAGCACGGGCAGCTAGACCGAATGGAGGGGACGGCCACTCTTGGCTTTGTAAAAGGTGCCTCGAATCCGAGGCTGAAGAACCAAGCATTTTCGATGATGCCGGCGCGCTCACGCGTGAATTCCTGCTGGCTAGAGGGAAGTGCTGCGGCAACAAATGCCGCAACTGCCCTTACGACTGGGTCGCTGTTGCGCCCGAGTCAAATGGCCTCTAAAGGGTTGATTCTGCAAAACGTATGTTAAAGTGGACGCAGGATGAGCGTTCGACGTTGGCTGGTTCTTGCTGTCGCCTTGGGAGTGGTAATTGGTTGTGGTGGAGGCGGCGGAGCTGGCGCGCCCGTAACCGATGGAAGCACCAATGGGGGCACGGATACTGGCGGAGTGGCTGCTCCCCAGGGCACCGCACATTTCAGAGTGGACGTCGAAACCGGCGAAGTGCGAGTTACCGACCTTCAGTCTTCCTCGCGGGCCATCTTCTCGGGCGGGTTGGTCACTTTCCAAAGCACCACCCTCATCGACGAGCCTGGCAATACGGGTCGAAAGGTTTTGAACGTCACGATGGCGAACAAGTCGGGCCAGCCCATCGGCATGAACTCCGACGGCAACGAATCTGGAATTCGCGTTCTCCTTAGCGCCTTTAAGAACATCGACTCGACCACGGATCTGAGAACGTTAACGAGACTTACGACAATCAGCGGCTCGACTCTGGGTTATCAAGACGGCCCGGTGGGAACGGCGCTCTTCAATCGTCCAGCAAGTGTCGTCGCCGCGTCTGACGGCACCGTGTATGTGGCGGATACCGATAACAACCGCATCCGGAAGATTTCCATGGGCCAGGTGAGCACCCTCGCCGGCTCCGGCAGCTCTACGAGCATCGATGGTTCCGGAGTTGCGGCCACTCTGTACCGACCGTACGGCCTTGCGATCGGACCCGACAACTACCTTTACGTCACTGAACTGCTTGGCAGAAGAGTGCGGCGCATCAGTCCAAGTGGGGTTGTTACGACGGTAGCCGGCACGGGGGCAGTAGGCGGAGCGGATGGATCTGGATCGACAGCCACTTTCAATGCTCCCGAGGGTCTCGCCGCCGGCCCGGACGGTTCTCTTTACGTTGCCGATTCCCTCAATCATAAGATCAGAAAGATCTTGCCGGCGGTCGGCGATCCAAGGCTTGCGGCTAGCTACAACGTCACTACATTGGCTGGTTCCGGTGCCGCTGCCTTTGCGGACGGTGTAGGAGCGGGCGCTTCGTTCAACGCTCCCCGAGCCCTTACGGTCGCTTCTGATGGAACTGTTTACGTAGCCGACCGGCTGAACCATCGCCTACGTCGCGTGAGTCCCAACGGAGAGGTCGTCACGATCGTTGGCAAGGGCATTGCCAGTGCGATTGAAGGAACCGGCGACGTCGCTACGGTAGCCCATCCAGGTGGCATAGCAGCCACCGGCGACGGGCTTCTGTTCTATGATGGCGGCACGAAGCGGCTCCGGCAAGCGGTTCTGAAGTCGGGCCAGGCACCTGGCTCTCCGGCGAGCTGG
Source organism: Fimbriimonas sp. (assembly GCA_041288075.1). Classification (GTDB taxonomy): domain Bacteria; phylum Armatimonadota; class Fimbriimonadia; order Fimbriimonadales; family Fimbriimonadaceae; genus Fimbriimonas. The sequence continues at coordinate 18,770 of JBGGMI010000264.1, read as the reverse complement.
AAGGTTAGCAACATTTCTGGAACCGGCGCAACGGGGTTCGTCGATGGCACGGGAGATGTGGCTCAGATGAGTGGATTTGGATCGGTGTCCTGGAACGACGGCCAACTGCTGTTTGCGGATGGGTCTAACAATGCCATCCGAACTTTAACCTCCAACGCAGGGTTGCCCGTGCCGGATCAGGGTGGATCGACGACAACGGAGAAAGTGACTCTTGTCGATTCGGACGGCTTCGAGACCGCAAATCTTCCGGGTGCCTATGACGTCGAAACTCCCTATCTAATGTATGCCGGAGGTCTAGAGGCAGGTGCTTCGGCGAGCCCTCGAAAGTGGCAATTCAGCGTCCCGGAAGGTGTGAAGGCATTTGAGTTTATAGTGACGGTGAGCGCTGAAACCGGCTTCTACTCCGGGTTGGATGCCGGGCTCGGCGTCGCGTCGGCCAATAATTACGTGCGGACAATCGCCGGAAGAAGCCTTGGGGGCTTGGTCGATGGCCAGGGCAGTGTCGCCCGGTTTGGGAATGCCACTGGTCTTGGAATTGACGACCAGGGCATTCTCTACGTTGCCGATACGAACAACCATGCCATTCGGAGGATCGACGCCGCCGGAAACGTATCAACCGTGGTAGGAGGAGGGGGCATTGGGTCCACTGACGGCTACGGCAACGCCGCCCGGTTAAACAATCCTAATGGGGTTGCATGCTCGGCAGACGGAACGCGCCTTTATATAGCCGACAGTGGAAATTACACGATTAGACTAGCCAGGATGATCGGCTCAGACCCGTCGCAAGCGGGAAGCTGGCTTGTGAGCACCATAGCCGGTGCCGCTACAGTGCCCGGCTATGTGGAGAACGCGGATGGAGCGACCACTAGGCTGAACGCTCCTCTTGGCATCGCGGTTATGGACGGCCAATCGCTCGTGTTTAGCGAGGCAGGGGGTAACCGAATCCGCCGCCTCAAATACATGGGTGGAGATGAATCCTTAGCAACGAGTTGGCGGTCCTACCTGGTGGCTGGCAACACTACGGCGCCCGGCGGAACTCCTGGAAACACCAACGGGAATGGCTCTACTGCTCGGTTCGATAACCCGGCTCACATTGCGGTCGACCGATTGGGGAACATTTACGTAGCTGACACCAACAACCATCGAATTCGGAAGGTCGATCCCGATGGAGACGTCACAACGCTGGCTGGATCCTCCTATGGGTATGCAGATGGAACTGGCGTAGCCGCGCAATTCGCTCAACCATTCGGGATCGGAGTGGACGAGGCTGGCTATGTTTTTGTGTCCGAGTTCGGCCACATGATCAGACGAGTTTCGCCTAGTGGCGTCGTGAGAACCGTCGCGGGAACGTCCGGAATAGGATTCCCTGAACAAGACGGTCCTGGAACTTCGGCGTACCTGTATTATCCGATCGCCATAGCGATGCGAGGTAACGGCGAACTCTACTTCCTTAGCGGGGGCACTTATCCATACACCGGTGGTGGCAGTGTATCGAGCCCGGGACTCAAGGTGAAATTGATCGAACGCCTCGTTAAGAAGTGAAGCTTCGAATCCTCTTCCAGGTAGAAGGTGCAGTGCCCGGGGCGAGAGTCGAACTCGCACGCTCTTGCGAGCAAAGGATTTTAAGTCCTCTGTGTCTACCATTCCACCACCCGGGCAGGCGTTTGGGAGAATACCGGTTGGGGATGATGGAAGTGATGGAAGTGAAGGGATGATGGAATTGATGCAAGCGAGAGGATGTCTTGTGCCCGCGACTCACCTTGTCATTTCCATCACTTCCATCATCGCCTCACTTCCATCATCCCCCCAAACCGGGTATCGTCCACCAATCGTGGCAGCACACAGACGCGTTCGTATCTAGGGGAGTCGGGTCTCCTTTTCAGCGACGACGCCGCCCACTCCCCAAGCATCGCAAGATAACCTGCGCACCGTAGCGCACGCGACCGCTTCTATTCCCGACCACATGCTCAAATACGACGTAATCAAATCCGCAGACGACGAGTTCGTCATGCAAACGTATCAACGGTTTCCAGCTCTCTTTGTGCAGGGCTCCGGCTGCTCCCTTTGGGACAACCGGGGGAACGAATATCTGGACCTGCTTGCCGGCATCGCCGTCTGCCAGCTCGGCCACTGCCATCCTGGCGTCGTCGCCGCCGTCACGCGTCAGGCGCAGCAGCTCATCCACACTTCGAATCTGCTCCTAACCTCCCCTCAAGCTCAGCTTGCCAAGCGTCTGAGCGAGCTGAGCGGGATGGAACGCGTCTTCTTCTGCACCGACGGGACCACGGCCAACGAGGCCGCCCTCAAGATCGCCAAAAAGCATGGGCTAGCGAAGCGTCCGGACGGCGATTACGAGATCATAACGCTCAACCGATCCTTCCATGGCCGCTCGATTGGTTCGCTCTCCGCAACCGGCCAGCGCAAATACCAACGGCCGTTCGAGCCCCTCGTTCCCGGCTTTGTGCATATCCAGGCGAACCACCTCGACGAGCTTCGGCAAGCCTTCTCGCACAAGACCGCCGCCATCCACTTGGAGCCGATCATGGGGGAGAGCGGGGTTTATCCGCTAACAGGTGAATTCCTGCAAGAGGCGGAGCGGCTTTGCAAAGAGCATAACGCCCTGCTCATGCTGGACGAAGTTCAGACCGGCATCGGCCGCACCGGCAAGTGGTTCAACTTCCAGCACCACGGCATCAAGCCGGACGTGATGGCCCTTGCCAAAGGGCTTGGAGGCGGCGTACCAATCGGAGCGTGTCTCGCTACAGGGAAGGCCGCGGACATTCTTGTTGCGGGCGATCACGGGGCGACTTTCGGAGGGAACCCTCTGGCCTGCGCGGCGGCGCTCGCGGTGCTCGACACCCTCGAGCATCAGGACCTTCTCGAGCACGCGCAGAAGATGGGTTCCTTTCTGACGCACGCCTTGAATAACCTGGGCGGTCCGGTTGTGGAGGTTCGTGGGGAAGGGCTGATGGTCGGAGTCGTGCTCGACAAGCCCGTCGCCAAAGACATCGTGAAGCGGGCTTTCGAGAAAAAGCTGATCATCAACGCGACCGACGAATTCACGCTCCGCTTCGTCCCACCGCTGATCATCACGGAGGTTCAGCTCAGCAAGGCCATCGGTATCCTTGCGGAGTTGCTCGGGGTGGCGAAGCCGGCGCTTGTCTTCTCAGCTCCAAGAGAGGAGGTTGCGCAGCTTCACGATTTCCTCGGCATCGACGATATCAGCGTCGCGCAAGCGGAAGAAATTCTCAGCCTTGCCGCCTCGGATAAGCAGCGTCGGAGGCAGGCTCCCTCGATCATTCAACCGCTGGAGAATCGAACGGTGGCGATGGTCTTCGAGAAACCTTCGCTGCGTACCCGCGTCTCGTTCGAAACCGGCATTCGAGAGCTCGGCGGACATCCGATCCACCTCGGAAAGGCGGATATCGGCATGGGCACTCGCGAGTCGCTTAGGGACGTAGCGAGCAACTTGTCGAGCTGGTGCAGCGTGATCGTTGCGCGGCTTTATTGGCATCGGCACTTGCTGGAGCTGGCTGAGCACGCGAACGTGCCTGTGATCAACGCGCTCACCGAGATGGAGCACCCCTGCCAGGCGCTCGCGGACATGCAGACGATCCGCGAGGCATTTGGCGAGGAGAAGGTCAAGATCACGTATGTCGGCGACGGCAACAATGTCGCGCGCTCTCTGGCGAAGCTGGCGACCAAGCTGGACTACTCGTTCACCATCTGCGGTCCCGAGAATTTTCGCCTTGAGCCGATCCCCGGTATGACGCAGACCAGCGATCTGGAAGAGGGGCTCAGCGGGGCATCGGTGGTCTACACGGATGTCTGGATCTCGATGGGCGATGAGCACGAGCAGGAGCATCGCTTGAAGATTTTCGAGCAGTACCAGGTCAATTCGCGAGTGATGTCGATGGCGGAAAGGGAAGCGATCTTCCTCCACTGCCTTCCGGCGCGCCGCGGATTCGAGGTCACGGACGATGTGATCGACGGACCGCAGAGCCGGATCGTGGACCAGGCAGAGAACCGGCTGCACGCGCAGAAAGCCTTGCTGCAGAAGATTCTGGGCTAGCGGGCGAATTGGTCGAAAAGTGCGAACACGAACATGCCCATGCTCACGAAGCCGTTGAGCGTGAAGAACGCGAGGTTGATCCTGGACAGGTCGTTCGGCTTCACCAGGCTCTGCTCATGGGTGAGCAGGGCCGCCGCGAACGCGACGCCGATCCACCAGAACACGCCCGCCCCGATCATCCAGCCGCCGAGCGCCAAGAACCCAACCGCCAGCACGTGCGAAACCCGGCTCACCAGAAGCGCCTTCGCCACGCCGAGGGTCTCCGGCAACGACCGCAGCCCGTGCTCCCGGTCGAACTCCTCATCCTGAAGCGCATAGAGGATATCGAATGCCGCCGTCCAGAAGAGAACCGCAAACGTGATTGGCACGATGGCCGCGTCCAAGCGACCGGTCGACCCGATCCATGCGGCTGCCGGTGCGATTCCGAGGGACAGGCCCAGGACGAAATGGCAAAGAGGCGTGAACCGCTTTGTGCGCGAATAGAACAGCGTCACGACAAGCGCCACCGGTGAAAGCGCCAGCGCCAATGGGTTCAGCATGCCGGCCGCGACAAAGAACAACAGGCAGCTCCCGAAGAAGAAGACATTGACCTGCCTCAGCTCCAGCAGCCCGGCAGGAATCGCTCTCGTTTTGGTCCTGGGATTTAGTTCGTCGATGTCGCGATCTGCGATCCGGTTGTAAGCCATCGCGGCACTGCGGCAGCTCACCATCGCGACGACGATCCAGGCAAAGGTCCACCAGCCTGGCCACGCACTCCCAAGCACGCTCCGAGACCCCCACATCATGCCGATCATCGCAAAGGGAAGGGCAAAGATCGAGTGCTCGAACTTGATCATCTCGAGGTACACGCGAAAAGCGGGCAGGCCTCGAACGGCGGTGGACATCGACCTTATTGTGGCGCAAAAAAAGGCCGGTCCTTGGGGACCGGCCCTTTGCTTTCTAGTGTCTGAGCCGTCGTCTCTGATCGAGGCGCAGGTCAGAGCCGCGGGGGGCTCTGCCACCGGTGGAGGTCCAGTAGGTGGAGTTTCCAACGGCTGTTGTGAGGCGGAGCGCGGTTCGGTTCACGTTTACGCCGCTGGTGTCGGTTCGCCAAACGCCGCTTTGCGTCGAGTCGACGTCGATGGCGACGAACGAAACCTGCGAGGCATCGCTGTTGAACGAGCCGCCCAACTCGTCAGCATTGGGGGTGTTCGTCAGCCTCGTAAAGGCTCCGCCGCCAGAAGACATGGTCCACAGATCGTAGGTGACCGTTCCGAGGCGATTGCTCGAGAAGACGATTCTGGAACCGTCCTTGCTGAACTGAGGATAGTCGGCATCGAAGCCTTCCGTTCCCAGGAACTCCGTGAGCTGGGTGGCTACGTCACCCTGATTGACGCCCGCAATGAACAGCGCGCCACGGTTGTTGCTTTGGATTTGGCTGTAGACGATGCGGTTGCCTGCCTGGTTCACGTGCGCCGAGAGGACGCCGTTGCCAACAAGTGTCACCGGTGTACCGCCGTTGATGGAGACTTTGTAGAGCGCATCGACCGTGCCCTTGGTGCCGACGTAATACGCGAACTGTCCATCCGACGAGACTTGTAGCGAAGACACGAAATCGTAAGTGGGAGCTACCAGCGTGGTCGCACCTGTCATGCTGACCGAGCTATTTCGGTAGATGCCGTATTGGGAGGTCTCGTCAGCCCGCTGAGCGAATACGAGGCGGTTGGCCACCTCAGCGTTCAAGCCGACTGCGGCGACGTTTGCCGGGATGGTTCCGAATGAGGTGTCTCCGGTGCCGTCGGGATTGATGTGCCGGAAATCGGTTTCCGTTAGTCCGGGAACGGTGTAGAAGATGACGTTGGGCGGCAACGTGCCGGCGGTGGTCGAGGTGGTCGAGGTGGTCGCCGTCGTCGATGTCGTCGCAGTTGTGGATGTGGTGGCCGTCGTCGACGTCGTTGCCGTGGTGGAGGTCGTGGCGGTCGTTGAAGTCGTCGACGTAGTGCTGGTGGTGCCCGTTGTGGCGTCGCCTCCGCCGCCACCGCATCCGGTGCCGATCATTGTGATTGCAAGCGCTGCAATGGCTGCGAGGCCGAGTAGGCCGCGCTTCCGGTTGAGAATGGCTCGATTCTTATCCATAAAACAGTTCTCCGGGACGCGTAGCCCCATCTAGGGCGACAGGTTACCGCTGCACGCATGCACGGCTGGTCCAAAACTGTGACGCCTGGAGGAACCCCCTTTGTTCAGTGGGGCCCTTGCACGATGACCTGATACAGCGAAGGCTGGCGAGAGCCGAAGACCTCCATCTCGTACTTGCCTTGGATGCCGACGATTCGCTTTTGCCGTGCTTCAGATAGATCGATATCGGCCATGATCGTTTCCTCGTGGTCGCCTGCCGCGGCCAGAACCTTGCCGGCAGGGCTGATAATCTTGCTCTTGCCGATGAACTTGAATCCATTCTCCTCCCCCACCCGATCGCACGTCGCGAGGAAGACGCGGTTTTCGGCTGCTCTGGCGATTGAGATGAAGTCGGCGGAAATCTCTGCTCCAACGGGCCAGTTGGTGGGAAGGACGATGAGCTCCGCACCTTTGAGAGCGAGCACGCGTGCTGCCTCAGGCGGGCGGAGATCGTAGCAAATGATCATGCCGATCTTGCCGAGCCGCGTATCGAAGACATTGAGGTGGTCGCCAGGCTCGACGAATTTGTCGTAGCCGAGCTCCGGCAGATGGGTCTTGCTGTAAGTCTTTGGTGGTTGGTTGGGTTCGAGGAGCGCTACCGTGTTGCGGAGCTTCGTTGGGGAGAAGGACTCGGCGTATCCGACGATGCAGAGAATCCCAGTCTCGTCACAAACGCTCTGCAAGCTCGCTAAGGCTTCGTGGGTCGCCGGGAGAGCGATCCTTTGCGCGTCCTCGATGCATTCGACGCAGTAGCCGGTGAGATAAGCCTCGGGGAAGATCGCCAACTCGACACCCTGCGCGTGGAGTTCTCGAAGCTTCGCGGCGGCGCGAGCGGCATTGGCCAGTGGGTCTGCAAAGGCTACGTCGCATTGGACGCACGCAATTCTCATGTACCGGGTTTTACCGGGAGCACCAAAGCCTCTGCTCGGCTTTCGCCGTGCTTTATGAAGAAGATTGCAGCAGCGGACAGCGAAAATTCGTGATAGATAATCTTGCGCTCGCGGTCGCAAGAAGTCCGCTATATGCTGGTTACGCACCTAGCACATTTGCTAGTTTTGCCACAAAACGATCCCTGGTAACTCTAACAGGTGCCATCTTGACTCACGAAACGTGGAAATGGTTTCTCGTGATGCAGTTGTTCCCGAGCTCGAAGGCCTTGAAACTGATAGTTGGCGCATGCGCTTTGCTGCCCGCTTTGGCAAGTGCCGACACCTTTAAGGTGTTCACGGGCAGCTTCGGACCACGCAACGACCTTATGGTTTCCAAGCCCATCTTCAAGTGGGAGATCTGGCCGACCGAAGGCAAGGCGAACGCAACCGACATCGACTTCCGCATCGACGGCAAGCCCGTTGCTGCCACCTACGACGCGCCGCAGAAGGCAGTTGTGTATACGCCGGCCAACGCGCTTTCCAACGGCACTCACCAGGTCGATGTGGCCGTCACTTTCGACGGCGTCTACAAATTCAACAAGAGCTGGACGGCCACCGTCAGCACCGTATCGCTCGCCACTTTGCCGACGGCAACCAGCGCCCAAGTAGAGATTGCCAGCCGTGTCAATGAGATTCGGCAGAGCATCGGCCTGCCGCCCGTGCAGATCGACAACCGCCTCAACGTCGCTGCATTCAAGCACTCCGAGTATCTCACCATGAACGGAATGATGGGGCACAACCAGGTTCCTGGCACAAAGGGATTCTTCGGCCAAACGCATCAGGATCGCCTCGCCGTATACGGTTGGGCGGGCGGCGCGTGGGAAGGCGTCACTTATGGCAGCGAGAGCATCGGCCAGGGTGTTCAGCAGTTGTTCGATGCGCCTTATCACCGGCTTCCTTTCCTTCAGCCGGGATCGATTTCCTTCGGCTCCGGCTTCGTGGGGACCCGCATGACGATGGAGTTCGGCGGCAGCAGCAAGGGTGGCACAGTGGTGTCGCCGGCGAATGGTGAAGCGAACGTTCCTACCAAGTGGAAGAACGCGGAGAGCCCGAATCCGATGCGGCTGCATGGCGGACAAACTCAGACCGGCTACCCGATCGTGCTGGCGCGTTTCTCCGACAACGTTCGCAAGATCAAGATTGCGCAAGCGACGCTGACGCTGGACGGCGCTGCCGTGCCCGTCTTTCTCAACACTCCGGAGAACGACGACCGACTCGAGTTTGCAGCGATCATGTTCCCGCAGAAGGCGCTCAAAGCGAAGGCATCCTACATGGCTACTTTCAAAGGCAGCGACAACCTTGGCAATCCGATCGAGGTCACCAGCACCTTTAAGACTGCTGGATAAAGCTGCATAATCTACGGCAGTGAGTAAGAACGCCCCCGGCGTGCGATATGCCGAGATCTTTCGGGAGACGTCTGAGACGCGAGTTCAGGTCGTTATGGACCTGGATGGTGGAACGCGCCAGGACATCACCACCGGCATCGGCTTCTTCGACCACATGCTCGCGCAGCTCGCGTTTCACGGCTATGTGGATTTAGGCATCAGCGTTGACGGCGATCTGAAGGTCGACGACCACCACACCGTGGAAGACGTGGGAATCGTGCTCGGCCAGGCCCTGCACCTTGCGCTCGATTCCGACCTTGGCATCCAGCGCTACGGCAACAACATGACGCCCATGGATGAGGCGCTTGTGCTGGTGGCAATCGATATCAGCGGCCGCGGCGGGCTCTTTTACGATGTCGAGTTTAAGCGAGAAAAGATTGGAGACCTGTCGACTGAGAACATTAGAGAGTTTCTCCGGGCCTTCGCCGCTCACGCGCATCTGACTCTGCACGTCCGAAAGATTGCCGGCGACAACGATCACCATATCTGCGAGGCGATCTTTAAGGGCCTGGGGCGCGCGATCCATCAGGCAACGTTGCATAAGGAGCGGCGCAACACGAGCTCCACCAAGGGGTCGCGGGACTGATCACGATCCTCGATTACGGTCTTGGAAATCTCCGCTCAGTCGAAAAAGCTCTCCAATTCCTCGGAGCTCCCTGTGAAATCAAGAGTGACATTCGGGGCGCTCGGAAGCTGATCATCCCCGGGGTCGGAGCTTTTGGTGCCGCAATGGAGCGCCTGGAGCCTTTGCGCGACGATATTCGAGAGTATGCGTCGGCGGGGAACCCATTGCTGGGCATTTGCCTCGGCCAACAATTGCTCTTCGAGGTGAGCGAGGAAATGGGCGAGCACGAGGGACTTGGCCTCATTCCGGGAAGAGTGCGCTACTTGCCCCGTGACAAGGGATTGAAGGTCCCACACATGGGCTGGAGCCCTCTCACTCCGGTTGAGAATCAAAACGTGTGCTCAACTGTTATTCCCGGCGAGCAGGTGTACTTTGTGCATTCGCTATATACCGACTGTACAGAGACGGGCGACGTCGCGGCAACGGCAGAATACGGTCTGAGATTCCCGGCAGCGGTGCAAAGGAAGAACATCTGGGGCGTTCAGTTCCACCCTGAGAAGAGCGGCGACGTGGGCCTACGCATCCTTAAGAACTTCATCGAATGCTGATCATTCCCGCTATCGACATCCGCGAGGGCCGCTGCGTGCGCCTGATCCAGGGCGACTACAGCCAGGAGCGCTCGTATACCGCCGACCCGGTCGAGATGGCTCAGCGGTTCGAGGGGGAAGGAGCCGAGATCATACACGTCGTGGACCTCGACGGCGCAAAATCCGGCGAGCCTCAGAATTGGGACGCGTTGGCTTCGATCGCGAAGGCCACAAAGGTGCCGATCGAAGTTGGAGGAGGCGTTCGCACTCTGGAAACCGCACGGCGCCTGCTCGATCTCGGAATCGCGAGAGTGGTGGTCGGAACCAAGCTCGTGCAAGACGAGCTGCTCGCCGCGAAGTTCTTCCAGGAGCTTGGCGAGGCGGTCGTAGCCGGTATCGACGCCAGGGGAGGCATGGTTGCGGTTCACGGCTGGACGGAACAGAGCGAAATGCCCGCCACAGAGCTTGCTCGCCAGGTGGAGCGGCAGGGTGCCAGGCGCATCATCCTCACCGACATCGCTCGCGACGGGATGTTGAACGGCCCCAATCTCGAGCTTCTCTCCCATATATCGGCGGCCGTGTCGATCCCTATCATCGCCAGCGGAGGCATTGGAACCCTCGACGATCTGCGACTCCTGGCCCATTCAGCCAACCCGCCCGAAGGGGTGATTGTCGGGCGAGCGATCTACGAGAATCGGTTTTCTCTTAAAGAAGCCTTAAACGCACTTAAATAAAGCAAATGCAATGGGCCATCTTGCCTAAACAATGTTTAGCATGCCCTATAATGAAGGCATGCCTTTTGAGCCACGCATGTTTGCGATGTTTATTCCGATCCTCGCGCTCCTGATTCCGATCATCGCGATACTCACCGCCCACCAGCGAAAGATGGCCGAGCTATATGCTCACCAGGCGCAAGATCAGAGCAATCCGGAAATCGCAGCTTTGCGTCGCGAGATTCAGGAACTGAAGGGCCTCATCCACCAACAAGCGATAGCAATGGACAACGTTGCCTCGGGGCGAGTCAGCATCCCTGCCACGCCGCCACAGATTCATGATCGCCTGAGCTCCGGGGGATATTGACTTGGAGGACATCGCACCCTTTATTGTCGCGCTGGTGCTGTTCGGCCTCGTGCCTATCGTGATCATTCTGCTCAAGCACCAGGAGAAGATGACGCGAATGTATCACGAGCGCAACCAACTTCCACCAGTCCCGACGGCGACAGACCCGATTCTCATTCAGGAGCTGTCTCGCCTCCGAGACGTTGTGGCACAACAAACCATCGCTCTGGATAGCCTAACGGCGAGCCACCAGCGGCTCGAGGCGAAACTTGGCCAGTCGAACGAACTCCTCGACCGCATGCAGGCATAGGCGAGAACGGCTCCGCGCACTCTAAAATGAGTGGATGGCAGATTCACTTAACTGGGGCATTCTCGCGACTGGCGGCATTGCTCGTCAATTCGCCGCAGGGCTGAAGGTATCGAAAACGGGCAGGCTTGTGGCGGTAGGTTCGAGGACCCTCGAAAGCGCCTCGTCCTTCTGTGAAAAGTTCGGCGGAAAGCCCTACGGCTCCTATGAGGATGTTCTGGCCGATCCCGAAGTCCAAGCGATTTACATCGCTCTGCCGCACCACATGCACATGGAGTGGACCATTCGATGCGCGCAAGCCGGCAAAGCGATCCTGTGCGAAAAACCGTTCACGCTCAACACAGCCGAGGCGGAGAAGGCGTTGGCAGCCGTAAAGGAGGCGGGAGTTTTCTTTATGGAGGCATTCATGTACCGCTGCGCGCCCCAGACTCTGAAACTGAAGGAGCTCCTCGATTCTGGGGTGATCGGTAAGCCCGAGATGATGAATGCCGAGTTCGGCTTTCATGCCAGCGAGGATTGGACGAATTTTCGCGGAGTCGCCGCACTCGGGGGAGGGGGACTGATGGATGTGGGCACCTACTGTGTGTCCCTGGGAAGGCTTGTCGCGGGCGCGGAGCCCGAGTCAGCCACCTACTCGGCAATCATCAACGAAAAGGGCTACGACGCCAGCGGAAGCGGATGTCTGCGATTTCCCGGGGGCTTCACCATGCACTTTGGCACCGGAGTGCACCTCGATCTGAAGAACGACGCCCGCATCTACGGCTCCAAGGGTTGGATTGAGATCGAAAACCCGTGGAAGTGCTCGAAGGGCTCTAAGATGACGGTGCGAGTGAAAGGAGCTGAGCCGGAGGTGTACGACCTCGGCATCACCAACGACGAGCTTTATGGCTATGAGGCAGACGCGGTGGCCGCGTTCATCGATGCCCGGGAGTGCCCGTACGTGACCGTCGCCGATACGGTGGGCCAGATGCGCACGTTGGACACACTGCGCGCAACCACGGGTCTGAGGTTCGAAAGCGCCTTGGGAGAGTAAACACAAACAGCCTGATCTTCATCGAAGATCAGGCTGTCCTTTTATTGGAGCCGCTTAGCCTGCGCCCTGAACTCCGGAAGGTCCGATGCCGGGAGGAGGAGCGCTGCCGCTCATCTGGCCGCCAGGTCGGCCACCACCGCCGCCACGAGCACCGCCACCGAATCCACCACCGCCTCCGCCACCCGGCGTCGAGCCGCCTCCGGGCAGCGCGTTGGCCATCACTACGTTTCCGGCAGGGAGCGCGGGAGGAGAGATGTTTACGGTCGTAGGATTCTGGGGCGGAATCGGCTTTCTCTGCATAAAGAAGAATGCGGCCGAGAAGCCGAGGCCGAGGACCACCGCTACGATGGAGATGATCAAGTCGTTCTGGTTCACTTTCATGGGCGGCTAAACCTGTCTGAGCATTTGACGCAGCCACACTTTGCTTCGTCACACTCTCACTACTGGACGGATTGTAGCATGAGGAGGGTTCGGCTAGTGGCGGAAATGCCGCACGCCGGTCATGCACATCGCAATTCCTAGCTCGTCCGCCTTGGCGATCACATCCGGATCCTTCTTGCTTCCGCCCGGCTGGACGATCGCGGCGATCCCTGCGGCTGCGGCAACCTCGATGCTGTCGGGGAAAGGGAAGAATGCATCGCTCGCCAGAGCAGCACCCCGTGCGCCTTCTCCCGCCTGTTCTAGCGCGAGTCGCACGGATTGAACCCGGTTCATCTGTCCGGCACCAACGCCGAGGAGCCTCGTACCCGACCCCACGACGATCGCGTTCGACTTCACGTGCGGAATGACTCGCCACAGGAACCGCATTGCGGCCATTTGCTGCTCGGTCGGCTTGACTTGAGTGACGACCTGCCACTCCGTGCCCGGGTCCTCGTCTGAATCCTGTACAAGGGCTCCGCCTCGAACCGTTTTGATCGTGACGCCGGCCTTTGCGGGGGGAAGCGGGGCACTGAGAAGGCGCACTTCCTGGCCCCAACCCTTGCGCTCCTGGAACATCTGCATTGCCCCCTCGGTGTATGCGGTCGCGATGACCACGTCGAGCTTGTTCCCCTTCTCGATCATCGCAGCGGCGGCTTCTTCGTCCAGCACTCCGTTGATCGCAACAACCCCTCCGAACGCGCTGATCGGATCGGCTTCTTTGGCGAGGCGGAAGGCTTCACCATAGGTCGAGGCAATCGCTGCGCCGCAGGGGTTTCCGTGCTTGGTGATGGCGCACGCGGGAGCGTCCAGGTCGGCGACAAGCTCCCAGGCCCCGTCGGCGTCGTTGATGTTGTTGTAGCCAACTTCCCAGCCCCAGTGGTGTTTGACGTTGGCAATGCCTTCTTGCCCGAGGGGGTCTTGGTACAGCGCGCCCTGCTGGTGGGGGTTTTCGCCGTAGCGGAGCGCTTGCGCACGTCGAAAGCCAATTGTCAGTGTCTCGCTGTAGGGGCTTTCCCCAGCCGCTTCTGTGAGATAGCGGGAGATCATGGAGTCGTAGAACGCGGTGTGGCGAAAAGCCTTTGCGGCTAGTGCCAGCCTCAAGGCGGGAAGGGAATTGCTTTTAGCAGCCTCGATAACGGCCTGATAGTCCGCCGGGTCGACGACCACCGTGACGTTGGCCCAGTTCTTTGAGGCGGCTCGGATCATTGCCGGCCCTCCGATGTCGATGGACTCGATTGCCTGGTCCAATGTGTGCTCGCCTCGAACCGTCTTCTCGAAGGCGTATAGATTGACGCAAAGAATATCGATCGGCTGAATGCCGGCACCTTGCATGGCGGAGACGTGCTCCTGGTTCCGCACGTCTCCGAGCAGACCGCCGTGGACGAGGGGGTGCAGGGTCTTAAGGCGTCCGTCCATCATCTCGGGAAACCCGGTGACTTCGCTGACGTCGATCACCTGCAGGTCCGCATCTCGAAGGGCCTTTGCTGTGCCGCCGGTGCTGACGAGCTCATATCCCAGGGCTGAGAGCCCAGAGGCAAACTCTACGACGCCAGTCTTGTCGGTAACTGACAATACCGCTCGCTTCGGCACCTACGGGTTTCCCCCGGTGGTGGTCGATACGCCCGTGCTCCCGGTCGTAGAGCCATCGGTCGAGCCGGTGTTTACGGGAGGATCGGTGGGAGGTGGCGCGGCCTCCTTGTAGTCGACCGTCAACTTCCTCGTAACCGAGCGACCCTTCGAGTCATAGGCGGTCATAACGAATTCGCTCTTGGAGGATATGTCGTATCGCGCTGGGCCCGATGGCTCGACGGTCATGACCTGGCCATTGACCTTCAGTTCCACCCTGACTGCACCGGTGACGAGCCAATTCAACGTCGTAGACGTGTCCGGTGCCTGCACAATCATGGGCTCGGCTCGGAAAACGGCGATTCTCGCGTCGCTCTCGTCTACGACGGTCACTTCCAACGTCTTCCGAACGGTCTGGCCACTCTTGTTATAGGCAACCACGGTGTACTCCAGCTTTCCGGCCCTGGAAGGCGTGACTTCGAGCTCGCTGATTGCGGGGTCGAGCTCGGTGCCGGTCGGACTCAAAACGCCTCGAACGACCGCCTCCCCAAATTTGTAGCGAAGAATGAATGCCTCGCCAAGTCGGACACGAGGAGGGTCTGCGGTCATGCGCAAGATGCTCGGAGGCGGCACGGTCGGGGGCTCTTCCACCGTTACCTTCGCGGTGCTTTCCACTTCGTTGCCATCCTTTCTCGCAACGGCGTGAATCGTAAGGGTTCCTGACTTGTCTGGTGTGAGCTCCTTCGTGCCCTTCAGGTCCTGCCCCTCGTAAATCACTTCCTCGTCTACTCGGATCGTTATGCGGTTTGCGCCTTCCGATTGCCAGGAAATCAATACCGGCTCGCCGCGCATGACACTTGGCGGATTGACACTCACGCTTAGCGTGGGAGGTTTCGGCATCATCACAAGCCAGGCTCCGAAGAGAAGTGCAAGCAGGAGCCCAAAGATGAGAGTTGTCGGGCTGAGGAGCGAACGCTGTTCGAGTTGGGCCTGCGCGGAGGCGGCGATGGTGGGTGCCTCGATGCTGCGGCCGGTAACCGTGAATCCGATGAGCCTTCCGCCCATGAAGAACGGCTGGCTCGTCGGCGTCACAACCAGTTCGAGGTCCCTCTGTTGGCCCGGAGCCACGGTGAACTGCTCGTGCTCGAACTCGTACGTGCAGGAATCCTCCGGGTCGGTGCCGACTAGATGCAGCGTATGCTCGGTGTTGCCCAGATTCACCAGCGCCACATCAAAAATGTTTTGCTTGCGAGCCGGCGAGATGTAACCCTTCTTGGGGCTGATCTCCATCGTCAGGTGGTTGAACGGCTTAACCTGGAGAACGCCCTGGATGGTCCGCTGATCCCCGCTATTCAGCGACCGGACCCGCACGACGAACGGATAATTGCCCGCAAGGCTCTCGCTGGTTCGACGTGGTTTGAAGAAGACCTTCTCTTCGTGAGTCTCGTTTGGATCGACCGCGAACACCGGCACGGGCACTGCCTTCCACTCTGGATCGATCCCCTCGATCTCCATTTCAAACCGGTCCTGCTCGTCCGTTCGATTTACGACCACCACAGAAATAGGTGTTGTCGCACCTGGCTCGACGGGGGCCATGTCGGGAGTGAGTTGAATGGAGAAGCTCATGGGAAAGGTATTGAGTATTAGGTGTTAGGTGTTAGGTGCCTAACACCCAATACCTCTCTTAGACTGTTCCTTCCGCAAACCATAGCGCGAGCTCTCTTTGGGCGGCTTCTGGGTCGCTGCTGCTGTGGGTGAGGTTGTCCTCGATTGAAACTGCGAGGTCGCCTCGGACCGTGCCGGGAGCTGCGTCGAGCGGATTGGTTGCGCCCATCATCGCGCGGATCGCCTTCGTCGCGTTCTCACCACTGACGGCCATTGCGACCACCGGGCCACTCGTTAGATAATCGACGACGCTGTTAAAAAAGGGCCGCTCTCGATGCTCCGAGTAGTGCTCCTCCACGATGCTGCGCTGGGCGTTGATCAGCTTGAGTCCGACGATCTTAAGGTTGCGGGCTTCGATTCGGCGGGTGATTTCTCCAATGAGGTTGCGTTGCACGCCGCCTGGCTTGATCAAGACAAGTGTGGTTTCCATTCAGGCCGTCAGTTTACCGGTGAAGGCTTCTGCTGGTTACAGCGAAGGGTGAACTGCAGACCTTGTGATAGGATTAGCCCATGAAGACGCCGTCCTTACTGGGAGTCCTGTTGCTAATTGCGCTGGGGGGATGCTCCGGCTCTGCCGCCATCGAGCCATTTGATCCGCCTAGGACCGCGTTGGCACTGAACGTTTCTTGGCCCGACATCAGTCGTGCGACTCCGCGCGCTTCCAGATCGGTTCTGGTGAACATCGTTCAAGGCAACCTCCACCTTCAACAGCAGCTCGTCCGCAACGTGGACACGGCCTACAGAGCCTCGATCGTTTTCGAGGAAGTCGAAGCTGGACCGGTGAGCGTCAATGCGCAAGCCTTGCCGAACGTAGACGATTCGGGCGTACCGCAGGGCAGGGCAGATTTTGTCGTTGAAGTCTTGCCCACCCAGGTGACCTCCGTCGAGCTTGCCCTGGACAGCACTATCACCTCGCTGGAGCTCACGCCGGCGGACATCGATGTGTCGGTCGCGCGGGAAGTCCAAATCCGTGCGGTTCCTAGAGACAGCCTGGGGCGGTTCGTCATCACCCAGGGCACGGCACCCGGAGCGGAAGACCTCGAGTTCCGGATCGAAGATCCTTCGATCGCCAGAATCGAATGGACCGACGGATACAATGGCACCCTCTACGGCCTTGCATCTGGAACGACCCGTTTGATCGCGACCGTTAAGGACATTCCGTCTGGATCGCCCACCGATTCGGTCCTCATCAACGTGGATCGCCGGGAGTGGACGATGCTCTCTGAGTTCTCGGTGGCCGGAGCGACGGCGGTTACTCAGGAAGCGTCCGGCGGCTTCACAGTGGCGCGTTCCCTTGGAGGAGATGAGTGGATCGAGCAGTTTACGGCAGCCGGCGTGTCCCTTCGGAGATGGGGATCGAGAGGTTCTGCTCAGGGGCAATTCAACGGAATCGTCGACTTGGACGTCGACCGCTTTGGCAACGTTTACGCGCTGGAACGCAGTAACCATCGCGTTCAGAAGTTCAGCCCCACCGGCACATTTTTGCTAGAGTTCGGTGCAGATCGGTTGACTGATCCACAACACTTCTCGATCAATCCAGATGAGCTGTTCGTTGCCGATACGGACGGAGTGAAGGCATTTGGCCTCAACGGAGTGTTCGCTCGTTCCGGCGGCGAACCAGCCGCCAATATGACGGGATTGTTCGCCGATCGACGCGACTTTCTCATCGCCATGTCGCTTGAGACCGACCATGCGAAGGCACGCATCTACTGGACCGCCGATCTCGTGCCGACCGGCACAAATGAGCTCATGCCCGCTCCCTCCGCACCGGGCCGCTTTCGCTTTACAGGCGAATACACCGTTGCCTATCCCGAGGCGGGATTCGTGCGGCTGGAGCATCCGGGCTCGATCACCAGCCAATTCGGTACTCCTTCCACCATGAGACCGATCGACCTTTCGCCTGGGCAGCCGTTCGAGATATGGGTGGTTAGCGCAAGGCCAGGCTTCGCGGAAACGATTCAGAGATGGCGGGACGACCGTTGATTCCTGCTATTCGACGATGACGGTACTCGAACGGCTGGCGCAGGAGTTGCCTGCTATTGAAGCGAGGGAAGAGCCTGCGCAACGGTCGCGGGCCGTGCTTGCGTTTCTCGTTCAGCCGGCCCGTGACCTTCAGTTCGAGCCCCAGATGCTCGCGGAAGATCCCTCTACCTGCCCGAACTGCGGAAACCCCGCCGCTAGCCAATCCAGCCCTTACTGTGGGGATGCATGTCGGGAGGAAGCCGCATTTGTGAGGCAATTCCGACGCGCGATGGCCGAACGCACCGTTTTCGATGAGGAGCGACAGGCGGCTTTGGGGCAGGTCCTTTGGCATCTCCTTGGCGGCGGCTATCCACTGCGGAAGACCCTCGTCACCGAGAAGACTTGGCAGCAACTCCTCAAACGTGACGGAGGCGTCTGCAAGGTCTGTGGCGCACCGGCAACCACCTTCGACCACGTCACCACCGCCTGCAATCGCCCGATCAATCTGCAGTGCGTCTGCGCGAGCTGCTCCAAGACGAAAGAGTTTGGAGATCCCGAATTCTTGGAAGCGGCGGATGCGCAGCTCAAACGGCTCGCACAAAGAATCGCGTCGGAGCAGCCGTTGCGATGCTCAGACGATCCGGAAAAGTGGAACTGGCGCGACTACGTTAATCGACGCAAAGCGCTCTAGTAGGCTTCTGGAGCCGGGACCTTTCGGAGCATGGCCAAGACGTCAGCCTCGGTGCGCCCGTTGAGGTGCTGCCAACCGTTCACAGTTAGCGGGAACGTTCTCACGCGGATCGCCTCCATGACGGAGACTCCCAGATGGCTGCCGCAGCACGCTTGCACGGCGTCGCCGATCGAGCAGACGTCGGGCGACCAGCGGCCCTCGAGATAGTTCGCGATCACGGGGAGCTGATCGAGAGCGGTGGGGCTGTTGCCGGCCTTTCGGAACGGAGCGCCAGATTTCGGTGCGGGAGAGAACCTGATAACTTACTATACGGTTAAAAACTGCATTCAGACGCGTTTTCCTTCATTTCACGTTGAAGTACTTGGCTTCTGGGTG
>JBGGMI010000263.1:0-26366 GCA_041288075.1 Fimbriimonas sp. | reverse complement strand
TTGTTGAAGGCGAAGCCGATTTCGAAGGCGTTTTGGATGGCTTCTTCGATTTTGGCGAGGGCGTCTTCGGTGAAGCCTTTAGCGGTTAGGGTTTCGTGGTTGATGAAGGGGGCGCCTTTTAGGGTTTTGTGGCCTAGGGCGTAGTCGATGATCTCGGTGATCTGCTTTTCGCTGTAGCCGAGCTTTCTTAGGGCGGGTGGGCAGGATTGGTTGATGATCTTGAAGTAGCCACCGCCGGCTAGCTTTTTGAACTTCACGAGGGCGAAGTCTGGCTCGATACCGGTGGTATCGCAGTCCATGATGAGGCCGATGGTGCCGGTGGGGGCTAGGACGGTTACCTGGGCGTTTCGGAAGCCGTTCTTTTCGCCTAGTTCCTCCGCCTTTGTCCATGCGTCGTGGGCGGCCTTGAGCATTTCTGCTGGGGCTTTTGTTTGGTCGATTCCTACGGGCTTAACGCTTAGGGCTTCGTAGTCTTCGTTGGCGGCGTTGTGGGCGGCTCTTCGGTGGTTTCGGATGACGCGGAGCATGTGCTCGCGGTTGGGTTGGTAGCGGGGGAATGGTCCGAGCTCGCCGGCCATTTCGGCGCTGGCGGCGTAGCTGTCGCCTCCGAGGATGGCGGTGAGGGCTCCGTTGATGGCGAATCCTTCGGGGCTGTCGTAGGGGATGCCCATTTGCATGAGGAGGGCGCCGAGGTTGGCGTATCCGAGGCCGAGGGTTCGGAAGTCGTAGCTGAGCCTGGCGATCTCCTTGGATGGGAATTGGGCCATGAGGACGCTGATCTCGAGCACGATGGTCCAGAGTCGGATTGCGTGGCGGTATCCCTCGATGTCGAACTTGCCGGTTGCGGGGTCGTGGAACTTGATGAGGTTGATGCTGGCGAGGTTGCAGGCCGTGTCATCGAGGAACATGTACTCGGAGCAGGGGTTGCTGGCGTTGATCCGGCCGTCTTCGGGGCAGGTGTGCCACTCGTTGATGGTGGTGTCGTATTGGAGTCCGGGGTCGGCGGAGTGCCAGGCGGCTTCGCAGATGTCGTCCCAGAGGTCTCTTGCCTGCAGGGTTTTCACCGTTTTCTTGGTGATTCTGCTGGTCATGTGCCACTGGTCGTCTTTTTCTACGGCTTTAAAGAAGTCGTTGGGGACTCGGACGGAGTTGTTGCTGTTTTGTCCGGAGACGGTTAGGTAGGCCTCGGATTCGTAGCCGGTGTCGTAGGCTTCGAACTTGATTTCGGTGAAGCCTTGTTGGGCCCACTGGATGGCTCGCTGGATGTAGTTGAGGGGGACGTGCTCTTGTTTGGCCAGGGCGATGGCTTTTCGGAGGCATTCGTTGGTTCTGGGGTTGCAGTCGGAGGACTCGGGCTGGAAGCCCGAGGAGACCACGCCCTGGAAGGACGTGCCACTGTGGCAGGCTTTGATTACTGCGTTCAGGTGCTTTTGGCAGATCATGGAGCCGGAGACTAAGGCGGCTACTTTTTGCTCTTCTTTGACCTTCCAGTTGATGAACTCCTCGATGTCGGGGTGGTCCATGTCGAGGCAGACCATTTTGGCGGCTCTCCTTGTGGTGCCTCCGGATTTGATGGCGCCGGCGCTGCGGTCGCCGACTCTTAGGAAGCTCATGAGTCCGCTTGATTTTCCGCCGCCGGAGAGGCGCTCGTTCTCGCCCCGGATCTTGCTGAAGTTGGTGCCTACGCCGGAGCCGTATTTGAAGATTCGGGCTTCGCGGGTCCAGAGGTCCATTATGCCGCCCTCGTTGACGAGGTCGTCTTTGACGCTGAGGATGAAGCAGGCGTGGGGTTGGGGGCGCTCGTAGGCGTTTAGGGATCGCTCGAGCTGGTCGGTTTGTGGGTTGACGTAGTAGTGGCCCTGGGGGACGCCTTCGATTCCGTAGGCGAAGTTTAGGCCGGTATTGAACCACTGGGGGCTGTTGGGGGCGGCGATTTGCTTGGCGAGCATGTGGGAGAGCTCGTCGTAGAAGGCTTGGGCGTCTTCTTCTGTGTCGAAGTAATTGTTTCGTTCGCCCCAGGCGCGCCAGCAGCCGGCTAGGCGGTGGAAGACTTGTCTTGAATCTGTTTCTGAGTCTGCGGTTGGGTCGCCGTAGGGGGATCTGGTTCCTCCCTCCTGCTCTTTGAGGCCGGCTTTGCGGAAGTATTTCTGGGCAAGGATGTCTGTGGCGACCTGGCTCCATTGGGTGGGAACCATGACGTTCTCCATCAGGAAGACCGTGGACCCGTCGGGGTTTCTGATCTCGGAGCGGCGACCTACGAAATCGATGCCCGTGTAGGCATCTTTTCCGGCTTGCGTGAAATAGCGGCTGACTTTCATATGAATGGCTCTTTAGCGAATTGCCCTTTCTGGGGTCCGGGATTGTTGGATAACGTTTTCAAAATCTGCGACCGTTTCGAATTCGCGGTAGACGCTGGCGAAACGGATGTAGGCGACGGTGTCGATGGCGGAGAGCTCCTTTAGCACTCGCTCTCCGATTTCCGGCGCGGGGATTTCTTCTTCGAAGCGGTGGTGGAGGTCTCTTTCGATTCTCTCGACTGCTTCTTTGAGGTCCTCGATGGGGATTCTTCTTTTGCGGCAGGCTACGAGCATCGATCGGAGGACTTTGTCTCGGGAGAATTCTTCTCGGGAGCCGCTGCGTTTGACTACGTAAAGTCGCGGCGTTTCAGGCTCTTCGAACGTCGTGAATCTTCGGCCACAACCGATGCACTCGCGTCGACGGCGGATCGCTTCTCCGTCCCTTGCGGGGCGGGAGTCTAGGACTTTTTGGTCTATGAATCCGCAGAATGGGCAACGCACGTCGGCTCTCCTCCTCTACATACGATGCACAACATGTAGAAGCATCAGGATTATCCGACCACAAGATGTAGATTGTCAAGCAATTTTTTGCGCACAAGTTGCCAACAAGTTGAGCACGGTTTTTGCACCGTTTATCCCCCGGTTTTCGTCCGCTTTCCCTTAAGCATTTATAATGCGCGGTGTGATAATCACGCTTGCGGCTTTGATAGGGCTTGGCCAAGGGCTCAGGGATATTGAGAAAGCTGTCGTTCCACTGAAGACCGTGTCACCGATGGCGTCTATGGCTGAGTTCGAGCCGATCGGACAGGCAGTGAAGCACGCCGAGGTTGTCGGTCTGGGGGAGGCGACGCATGGGTCGCGGGAGATCTTTCAGATGAAGGATCGGCTGTTCCGTTACCTGGCGACCAAGTGCGGATTCCGCCTGCTTGCGGTTGAGTCGCACCTTGCTCAATCGATTGCGATGGACCGGTTCGTTACCGAAGGGATCGGCACGGCGAGGACAGCCTTGACGACCCAGGGGTTCTGGACCTTGCAAAGTGTCGAAATTGAAGACATGCTGAACTGGATGCGCCGTGAGAACCTCCGGCGAAAGCCTTCCGAGAAGCTGCGTATCGTTGGGATCGACATGCAGGGCAAGGACAATGCATGGGACTTTCTTGCTGCGGAATTGAAAGAAGCGGGCTGCAATGCGCAGGAACTCGATGACCCTACATGGCTTTCGCGCATGAGCTACGAAAGGCGGCTCTCCGTAGTGCCAGGCTTAGCTTCTGCGTGGGTGCACAGTGCTCTGCCGGGGCTGCGGCGAAAATATGGCGCGGGCGCGGACTTGTTGTTTCAAAGGGTTATCGGGGTGCTTCGGCAAGCCATCGAGCATGGAACTCTTATTTCCGCTCAGGAGGACCTGTACGAGCGACCGGACGCAATTGGCGGGATTCAATCGATAGCCCACAAGGCAAGTGAGGTGTTGTCCTCGGGCAAGGAACTAAGCGAGAAAAGCCGGCGCGCGCTGTCGATTCTGGCTGGAAAAGAAAAGCCCGCCTCTGCTTTGGAACTTCGAAATTTGGCGGACGCGGTCGAGGGAGAACAGGGGATGGAGGAGTATGCGGCCGCGCTTGTGACACTTGCGGCCCTGATGGAACTAAAGGCGGGCACACCCCAGGCGATTCGAGACAAAGACATGGCATCGAACCTCGAGTGGGCGATTTCTACCTATCTTCCGAGGGCGAAAGCTGTGCTGTGGGGGCACAACTCGCATGTTGGAATCATCGAGATGCCTGGCAAGTTTGTGTCACTGGGATCCCACCTGGTCAAGCGGCTTGGCTCAGCCTATTGTCCTTTTGGAACGTTGTTTGACCATGGAGGGGTTCTGGCAATTGGATCAAACGGAAAAGTGGGCAGCTTCGACCTCCCCCCGGCACACGCCGATTCATGGGAGGGGTTGTTGAGTGGACTCAACCAGCCGCTGTTCTTCCTCGACTTAACACGAATGTCGATACAGACGACAAAGCCGACCAGAGCCATTGGCTCGAGCTACGATCCGTCAAGGCCCGATCTCTACTATGAAAACCTGCCATTAGCCGGGCTCTTCCGCGGAGTGGTCTTTATCAAAGCATTGACTGCCGCCAGGATGGGCGCGACCAATTAGAACCGGCTAATCTGATGCCCATGAGCGTCGATGTGCTGGGGCTTTGGAATTTTGGGGATCCGGAGTTGAGTGAGCGGCGGTTTCGGGCTGCGCTGGAGGGGGCTGAGGGGGATGATCGGCTGGTTCTGCTGACTCAGATCGCTCGGAGTTATGGGCTTCGGAGGGACTTTGAGGGGGCTCGGGCGGTGCTTTCGGAGGTGGAGGCGGAATTGAGTTCCTCTGGTCCGGAACCGAAAGCGCGATACTGGCTGGAGTTGGGGCGGACGTATTGTTCGGCGGCGCATACGCCGGAGACGCAAACGTCAGATGCTATCGAGTTGGCACGGGGTGCCTACACTCGAGCCTTTGAGATTGCCCAGGCGGCGCGGCTGGATTATCTGTCGATCGATGCCTTGCACATGATGACGATGGTCGACACGGGTGCCGAGTCGCAGATCGAGTGGAACCGACGGGCTCTTTCTTATATGGAAAGGTCTGATCAGGCCGAGGCCAAGAAGTGGGAAGGGTCGCTACGGAACAACCTTGGCTATGCGCTGCATCTGGCCGGACGGTATGACGAGGCGCTTGTGGAGTTTGAGAAGGCGCTTGCCTTGCGCATCAGCAGTGGAAATGTTGGAGGAACGCGGGTTGGGAAGTGGATGATTGCCTGGACGTTGCGGGCCATGGGGCGGTATCAGGAGGCCCTAGAGATGCAGCTCGCGTTGGACGAGGAGTACGAGGAGGCGGGTGAGTCGGATCCGTATGTGCGAGCCGAGCTGGAGCATTTGTATCGGGCGCTTGGGGATGAAGAGCGTGCGGAGAGCTATGCGAGCAAGGCTTGATGCCAGGAGTTTGATCCGCCAAGATCGGTCGTGCTCGTCACATGCCCCGATAGGGATTCTCGAGCCGGGGCTTCGGACTTCTTCGTACGCCTCGATCTTCCAGCGGCGGCCGGTCGCGCAATGGGCGGTCGTGCTTATGCTGCGCGGAGTTGATCCTCAATAGGGGCGAAGTGTCACTTATGTGTCCGATATGGACAAGCGGGAACCTGGAGCCGATGACCGGACTCGAACCGGTGACCTGCTGTTTACGAAACAGCTGCTCTACCACTGAGCTACATCGGCGTTAGCCGGGGGAGAGGATACCCTGAGGCGGCGAGGGGCTAGTTAGGGTTTGACGGGGCGGAGCTTTACCTGGAGGCGGAGGTTGCGTTGGTTGGGCTGGACGGATTTCTTTAGGAAGAGGTCCGGGCTGTCGGGGCCGGTGCGGTACCCGCCGTTGATCCCGCCAAAGACCCATAGCGTCAGAGGCTCATCGACGACTCCTTCGAACTTGAAGCGACCCTGTTCGTCTGGGTAGGCGGACAAGTCTGTGAATGCGCCCTTCAGGTTAAGCGAGACCTCCTTGGTGACCGGACGTCCCGCGGTGTCGACTATCGTGCCTTCGACCGTGTGCTCGGCAGTTGGCACTGTGATGGTTCCGAGGTCGAGCCCTTCGCTCGTCAGGACGTAGTCTCGGTTGCCGTTCGGGACTCTGACGATGCCGAGGCGCTTCTGGTCGTGTTCGTAAAAGGAGCCGAATGAAAACGAGTAGTTGGCCCTTGGGTGCAGCTCGGTGAGCTGGAAGGTGCCGTCGGGGCGCGTGTACTGGGTCGCGGATGGTCCGACGGAGCCGATGGCGATGCCGAACGTTTCCCAGTAGTGAATCCGGCACCCATCGAGTGGACGGCCGTGCTGATCCACGACTCGGCCCTTCACGATTCCTCGCGGCTCGGTTCCTAACGTTACGCGTATCGTTCCCCAGGTTTCTTTGGCGGAGACGACTTTAAAGGCACGCGCATCTCCCTTTTGAGCCATAACGGCGGCTCCCCTTTCTGGGTCCTCGTGAAACTGGATTCGAAAGGTCTTGAATTCGAATCGTCCGGCTTTGTCAGTGACGGTTCTTAGCGAATCGTTATAGCGCTGCATACGCACGTTCGCGCCGGCTACCGGATTGCCGTCGAGGTCTTCCACTACGCCCCTGAAGACGGCAGGCCGAGGTTGGATGAAATTTTTGTAAACCAGGAGGTCCCAGGTCACTGGTTGGACGGTCGCAAGTTTCACGCCCTTGCTTAACGGATATCCTGGCGCTTGTCCGTAGCCGTCGTTACGATTCTCATCCTCTACTCTGAGACCGAATTCGAGGTAACCCACTCTGAATCGAGCTTCGCCATTAGCATCGGTCTTTGGGGGCTGATGATCGCCCATTGCCATGTAATTCCAAGTTACTGAGAGGCCCTTGACGGGTTCGCCCGTCTCAGCATCCTTCACTCGAATGGTGACCTCCGGTCCGAGGCGCAGAAGGATGTCGGGAAGAGTGGCTGAAGTGGTTGCGGTGAGATCGACTAGCGTGCCGGGAGGGATGACGTAGGGCTTCTCGGAGTGTGCGACCGAGACGTAGAATTCGTCCTTCCCTAGCCCCTGGATTTCGTAGTAGCCTTTGGCGTCAGTAACTGCATCGCCTTCACCAGGGGCACCGGTTTGATGCATCTTGAATCTGGCGTTCACAACGAAGCCTTCCGCCGGCTTTCCATCATCGAGGAGGACACGGCCCTTGATCACGCGGTTCATGCCCATGGCCACATTTCGCCGGATGCGATCCGCCCTCCTCGGGTCTTCTTTGGTGGGGCTCGAAAGCTGGGCGAAGAGGATTGCGCCGCAGAGAACCAGACCGATGAAGACAATAGATGCGAGCCTCATACTGCTTTTGTGCCCCTGAACGAGCCAAGCGTTCAGTTTTGTTTTACAGCACTTCGTCTAAAACTGCGATGGTTTTTTCGATTTCTTCTCTGGTGTTGTAGTGGAGGAGGCTCAGGCGGACGACTCCCTGGGAGAGATCGATATCGAGGGCTTGGCAGAGGCGGAGGGCGTACATGTGGCCGGCTCGGGTTCCGATTTGGTTGGCGATGAGGTGGTCGACGATCTTGATGTTGGATGTTTGGCGCGAGGTGAAGCTGATCGTGCCGATGGCGGACTTGCTGGGGCCGGGGCCGATGATTTGGACTCCCTCTTTGTTGGCGAGGTAGCCGAGGAAGCGGTCGGTTAGGGGTTTTTCCAGGGCGGCCATCGTTTGGCAGGCTTTGACGATCGCTTCCCTATTCGCTTCCTGATGGCCGCTGAGGAAGGTGACGTAGTCTTCGAGGCCCAGAAGGCCGGCGCAGCCTTCGTGGTTAAGGGCGCCGAGCTCCCACTTGGAGGGGATGGCGTCTTTGGGGATGAAGAAATGGTTAGGGCCGGTGAGCTCTTCTATAGCGTCGTGCTGGGCGTAGAGGGTGGCCATGTGGGGGCCGTAGACTTTGTAGTTGCTGAAGACGTACCAGTCGACGTTCCAGGCGGTGACGTCGACGACTCCGTGGGGGGCGTAGGCTACTCCGTCGACAAATACCTTGGCACCCTTGCTGTGGACGAACTCGGTGATCTTTTGGACGTCTACGGTGTCTCCGAGGAGGTTGGAGACTTGGGGGAAGGCTACGATCCTGGTTTTGCTCGTGAGAAGCCTTTCGAGCTCGTCTAGCGGGAGCTTGTAGGTTTGGGGATCGACTTTCCAGAACTTGATGGTTGCTCCGCGCTTTTCCAGTCTTTCCCATGGGCCGGCGTTGGCTTCGTGGTTGCTTTCGGCGATGATGATCTCGTCGCCGGGCTGCAGTGTGTCGGCGTAGGCGTTGGCGACGATGTTGACGAGAGCGGTGGCGGAGGGGCCGAGGATGACTTTGCCGTTGTTCTGCGCGTTCACCCAGAGCTCCATGAAGGCGTGCGCGTCCGCTACGGTTTGGGTAGCTCGCTGGGAGGCGTCGTAGTTTGCTCCAATTTGGACGTAGCTGGTGAGCATGTAATCGCGAATGGCGTCGGCTACGGAGGCGGGGACCTGGGAGCCGCCTGCGTTTTCTAGGTAGGTGAAGCCGGATTGCAGTGCGGGGAAGCGGTTGCGTACGTCTTGTATGTTTGGCAACGGCGCTGGGGCGTAGGCGACGGCGGGGAGCATGCGCTTAGTTTAACGTGAGGGATGAGTTAGGTGAATATTGGAGAGTGGGGTGACGTGGTGACTGGGGTGATGTTGTTGGATCGGGGCTGTTTCCGGATTTCAACACAAAGAGCACGAAGGGGCACAAAGTTGCACAAAGATATTTCCGCTTTTTGGATTAGGTCTCTGCGATGGAAGTAATCGGTGCAATGGCCGCCGAGGGTGAGCTGGATGTGCTTATCCAGGAGTTCCTAGATCACTTGGCGGCGCGGCGGTCTGCCAATACGGTTCGCTCTTATGGGTCGGATCTTTCTCAGCTTGCCAAGTCGCTGAATGGGCGCTTTGATCTTTCCCCAGATCGGCTGCGGCTTTACTTGCGCAAGTTCGCTCCTACTCCCGTGACTCGGGCGCGGAAGCTTTCGACGGTGCGGGCGTTTGTTCGGTACTTGAAGGCTTCGGGGCGGCTGGATCATGATCCTACTGAAGTTTTGGAGGCACCGATTCGGCGAAAGAATCTGCCAAAAGCGTTGAGCCAATCGCAAGCGATGGAGATGCTGGACCAGGAGGCGACTTCCAGGACGCCGATGCGGGACCATGCGCTTTTGGAGCTGATGTATTCGGCGGGTCTTCGGGTTTCGGAGTTGGTGGGCGTGAATGTTGACGACCTGGACTTTCGGGCGGGCACGTTGACCGTGCGTGGAAAGGGCAGCAAGGAGCGGGTGGCTCTCTTTGGGTCGACGGCGAAGAGTGCGATTCTGGATTTTATGAGCGGGGAGCGGGTGGCTCCGCCGGAGGGCACCGCGCTCTTTACGAACCGCCTGGGCAAGCGGATTACGACGCGGACGGTGCAGAACGTGGTGAAGCGGTGGGCTAAGCAGGTCGGGTTATCGCCGGAGGTTTCGCCCCACACGCTTAGGCACTCGTTTGCGACGCATTTGCTGGATGGGGGAGCGGACTTGAAGTCGGTGCAGCAGCTTCTTGGCCACGAGAGCTTGGCGACGACTCAGATTTATACGGCGGTCAGTGTGGAACGACTTAAGAAGGCAGTCGACGAGGCGCATCCGAGAGCCTGAGGGCGGGTACTGACGAGGGCCGATGCGCTATGCTTTATGACGCAACTATACGGCGGCGACTCCATGAGGCGTTCCGCGACTGAAACCATAACGATGTTCTTTCAACCCGCCTCAACGGATTGCGCTTTCGGGATGGAGCCGGGGGCGGGCTTTATTCTATGAGCATTGGAGCGATCGCCTTACGGATCGTGGGCGCATTGGTGCTCATTGCGGTTTTGGCGCTTGTGCTGTACCCGGCGTTCTCACCTAAGACATCGGCGCCGCAACATTCAGCGTGCTACATCCAGATGCGCCAGTGCGCGATTGGATTGTCTATGTATTCCGCGGACAACGACGATGTCCTGCCCGCTAGGGACACTTGGATGGACGCGACGTTTGGGTACTCCCAAACGAACGAGAACTTCCACTGTACGGCCATGGAATCCCCCGGCGAATATGGGATTGCGCTCAATTCGGCGCTCATTGGAGTCAAGATCGTGCCGGACCGGGATGTAGCGCTGGTCTTTGATTCAAGCGTGCTCACGAGGAATGCGACGGCACCCCTGAGCAGTGCCCCAAATCCGGGCAGGCACGGCGGCTACGACGTCGTGGGTTTTGTCGACACGCATGTGCGAGCCGTGAGGGACGAAGAAATGACTGCCCTGGGCAAGCCGGTGAAGCAAGTGAGCGCGCCTCAGTAGAGGCGGGAACCGTTAGGCACCTCAGTGGTAGGGCTGACAAGCACCACCTCAGCGGGAGCCCGGTCAAATCCGCACACAAGCACCTGCGACTCGAACCCGGCGATGCGCTTCGGGGCGAAATTGGTTACACAGAGAACTTGCCGGCCGGGTAGTTCCTCGAGCGAGTAGACCTTCGTTAGCTGAGCGCTCGATTGTTTGATGCCAAGCTCACCCAGATCGACCCAAAGCTTGTAGGCAGGCTTTCGGGCTTCGGGAAACGGTTCGGCCCTCACGATGGTGCCCGCTCGCAGGTCGACTTTCTCGAAGTCCTCAAAAGTGATCACGCCTTATTATGCCAACGGACCCAGTGCAGGCGAAAAGCCGTGTTACGATGTAATTACTTCCGAGTTTCGGAAGACTGCCTTGGACTTCGCATCGCAAGATCGAAGTCGGAGCATGCCCCGGACAGTGACGCTGGGCCGGGGCGCTATCAGGAGAACAGGACGGGTGCCTCACGTCTGCGGATACTCAGAAGAAGACCGACGCATGCGAGGCAAAGCCAGAGCGCTGTGCCCCCCGAGCTGAGGAAGGGGAGCCAGAGGCCGACGACTGGCAGCACTTTCAACACCATCCCGATGTTCACGAACATGTGAAAGAACAGGGCAGCAAAGACCCCTGCGGCAAGCATCCGGTAGTACAGCTCCGAGGCGAGGAACATTACGAGCCAGACTCGGAAAAAGAAGAACCCAAACGCGAGGAGGACGAGGGTGCAGCCGATGAGTCCGCCTTCCTCTCCCACAACGGTGAAGATGAAGTCGTTGTTCTGTTCAGGGATGAAGTGCCCGGCTTTTTGGGTGCCATTTAGGTATCCGGTGCCCATTACGCTGCCATTTGCGAAGGCAATCTGCGCACGATCAGTCTGCCAGCTCTTGCCGGTGTCGTCTTGCTGGATCATGCCGTAAAGGCGATCCAATTGGTAGGGCTGCAGCACGAGTCCAGGAAGCGACGGAACGGCAACCATTAGGCCGATAAAGCAGGCAAATGCCGCCACGGTGCCCCCCAAAAACTTGATGGGGACCCCGGCTACGAGGCTTATTGCGAACCACGACACAAGTATCACGAGCGCGGCACCCAGATGGGGCTGCATGAGAATGAGCCCCAGCGGAATCGAGATGTGGAGCAGGCTTAGAGCAAAGGTGGAGAAGCTGCGGATGGCGTCTTGACGGTAGGCGAAGAAGGCGGACAGCGTTATGATTGTCAGCAGCTTGGCCATCTCGCTTGGTTGGAATTGCATCGGTCCAAACTCGATCCAGCGTTCGGCACCTTTCTTCTCCGATCCAACGAATCTAACGGCCAGGAGAGCGAGTACGTTTACGCCGTACAGCCACCAAGAGATTCGCTGCCAGAACTTTGGCGGCACGGTGGCGAAGATGCCAAAAGGCACTATCCCGATGAACGTGAAAACGATCTGCTTCTTAAAAACCGCGCCGTGGTCCCTCGTGTCCCCTTCGCTGTAGAGGGACATGAGACCGATCACAAGCATGATGAGGGTTGCCGCGATCAGAAGCCAATCGATACGAAGCCCTCTTTTCTGCTCGAGGGGCAAGCTTCCGGCGTGCATGGTTGCCATGGCTAGGGACAGTCCGGCTCCCGAACCGAAGTGTTGCCCCAGCTTCGCTTAAAGAGGCCGCGCTTGCGTGCAAAGTAGAACGTCATGTCTCGGGTGATCGGCTGTGCGCCGGGAGCGGGGACGATTTTGATCGATACGACCGTTCGGACCGCCTGAACGGGAACGCCGCATACGAAGACCTGCTCCTCGGCGGTGGTGACGGTTGCGGTTGCGTCGCTGGATTCGCCGGCAGCGGTGGCGGATCCTTCCCACTTCCAAGAGTCCCCGACGTCCATGGGAAACTTCAGGAGAGGGATTGGGAGGTCGTACATTTCGCCGGCGGCTTCGCTGAGGCTGAACGAGCCTGGAAGATCCTTGTAGATTTCCTCGTCATAGGATTCGCCGTGAGCTTCGATTCTGACGATGTATTCGTTATCATCCAACTCCGCGTCGACGTCCATCGTTCGCGACGATCCGGCGGACGTCAGCTTGGCTTTCCTTTCAATCCTAAATGTAGGGTCGATGTCTGCACGTGAAGATAGGTGAGGGCCGCGGACGGGAGGCGTCGGCGTAGAACTCGATCTATTACACGCTAAGAAGCTGCAGGCACCGAGGATGCCAAAGGCGGCGAGCAGAACCGGTAGGGTCTTCGTGATGGACTGTTAACCTCCAGGCGATTCGACCTTGACGAGCTTGAGAGAAGATTCCGCGCTTCGTTTGCCGATGCGGGTCTTCGAAGTCAATTCGACGAGGCCTATACCCTTCGCATACGTAGCTTGCTGCTCTACAATTTCCTTAGAAGCCCCAGAGCCCACTTCTGCGGTTATTTTCACTTGAAGCACTTCAACCTTCTCGCCAAGCACTTCCTTTAGGCCCTTGAGTTCCGATTCGCCCTTGATCTGCATGCCCTCTGAGCCGTCTTTGACGCCGGTGATTCCTCCGAACTCCCACGTCGTCTTCTTCGTGCCGAGTTTGAACAGTGGCATCGGAGTTGGCAGTGGATTTTCCTTGGCGTACGCGAGGAGATAGACAGCGTCGGTATCAACACGGTAGAAGGCATGGCTGATATCTTTGGCACCCTGATAGGTGGTTACGTGGATGCCCTTCTGGCGGCCGATCTCTTCTTCTTTGCCGACGACATCAGTGGTTACCGAATAGGTGAGGCTTTTTTCCTCATAGGTCGACTTCCGACCTTCGGTGAGCGGGAAAAAGTCGCCGGCAGTGAGGCCGATCGAGGTGGCGCATATAGCGGCCAGGAGCATTATTTTGACTCCTCGATGGTGATCGTCTGGCCCTTGCCCGATTTTGTCTTGGTGACGAGGACGGCCTTGACGCCACCGACGCCTTTCACATACCACTCGCTGCTCTCGAACGTGATCGGATCGCCGTTGGCAGTGCCGCTTCCCTTCGCAACCACTAACAGTCCTTCGCGCGGTCCCTTCTTGGTGGTGAACTTTTGAACACCTTTGACGGTGTAAGTGGTCGTTAGCTCCATGTTGGAGCCGGGCTTGTCGACCTTGAGTTTGCTGTTCCAGGTGGAGCCCGGCTGCAGGTTCGAGGAGAGCTCCATTTGAGGGGACTCGAGAACGGCGTCAGTTGATTCGGTTACGTAGATGCCATCTTTTTGAAGGGTCACCTTCTGAGTTCCGAGCTGCATCAGGCCTCCGGTTCGATCTATCGTGAAGATCGCCTTGCCATCTTTGATTTCGCTCAAGGTTGTGGTGACCGTGCCCGTCTTCACCCCGGGATCGGAGCTGACGACAACCTGCATATCGACCGGCTTGTCGTTGTCGAGGCCGAAGTATTCGTACGCTTCCGTTTTGAGCTCTGCTGGAATCTGGCTCCGGTCGAGCGCCTTGGGCGTGGAGTCCGAATTAGAGGCCGTGGGGGTCGCGGGCGTTTTGCCGCCAACGGTGTTGGTGGCGGGATCTTTCGGGCTGCAGCCGACAACGAGGAGTGCAAGCGGGAATAGGAACTGGAGTCTGAGTTTCATGGCTTTACGTTCGTGCTCTTAAGACGTAGCACGGTGCTTCCTTTGGCAGCGCCAACTACGATATCCATTCTGTACCGAACGACACCGACGTCTGGCTGGAGCCAAGTGGTGGTGATGGCGATTCCATCCTTTTGGCCCGTTTTGAACTTGACGATGCTTTCCACGGCTATCGCAGTCACCCTGCCCATATCAGTGTCGACTTCCTGGCTTCCGATGATCTTTGATTCGGAATCGAGGGAACCGGTGGAGCCGAGCGGAGTGACGCCGCTCCCTCGATAGGCAAATTGTCGTGCCGTTTTGGGAGGAAAAACGATGATTGGCTGAACGGGAATGAACTTCGTTTTGCCGGCAGCCCTTTGATAGAGGCCATTGCGCGACAGCCGCCAGGTTTGCTCCTCAGCGAGTTTGCCGTTCGTAAGCATCTGCATCTTGGCCTCGGTTGCGCCGTCGACCGTTTTGACATCGGCAATACGCCAGACCATTTCTCCCAGTTCCGGGCCGTTGCCGCTATTTATCTCTGAGATGTAAGTCCACTGGTTGCCCTTTTTGATCGGGAAGAGCTTGGCCTCGGTGCCTGGCGCTATATCGAGCGGAGGTGGCCCGGTGGGTGCCACCGCTTTGGGAGCTGCGTCGGAGCCCTTACAGCCAACGAGGAGGATAAGGCAAGCGAGGATGCACCAACGGGAGATCAATCTTTTTTCACCAATTGGTTCATAGCATCCACTGCGTCACGCATAAGCACCTGATCTTCCATACCGCGAAGGGTGAGTTCGTCTTGAGTCAGTTGATGGCTTATTCGCGGAGCGGCCACTGCAATTCCGTCCACGACGAGCATGACATAGGAACCGACCCGGTCCATGGAGTACTTCCAAAGTCGCTTGCGGCCCTCGTCCGTCAAGCGCATCTTGATGTCGTATCGCTTTTTGTCGCCGGTGTCGACTTCCCTGCTCTCGGCTCCGGTGATGTGCGTTTCGTTGATGACAACCTGTGCACCTTTGAGAACTTGCTCGGGCGCTCTTCGGAGTTCCTTGAGGCGTGCTTCCGAGTAGACGAAGGGGAGCGTTTGTCTGAGGTTTTCCCGCCTGCTCGGGTTGTCGATTTCCTTACGAGCCTCTTCTGCGTAGTAACCGATGATGGTCGCTTCGTCGGCGTTCTTTTTGGCGAGGCGTCCTTCGACGACTTTGAGCAAACTCGGCCTGAAAGGGAGTTCCACCCTGCCAACAACTTGGCGCGAGCCGGTGGGGCTGGCTACCGTCAGTGTAATGGGGAAGTTGACGAAAATGCCGTTATAGAGAGCTGCTGGTCGGACGGAGGGGAGGGGGGTGCCATCGAGTTTGAGGTTGATGTCGTGCTCAAGCTCTTTGGCCAGCACCTGATCGCCGGCGAAAGCTTTGTCAATGTTCTCGGATGTCCAGACGGGGGCGTTGGAGGGCCAGGTTTCGTCTTGCTTGATGTCGTTCATGATGCGAACGAACTCTCCGATCGCGACTGGATCGCCCTTGAAGGTGCCGAGCATTTCGCGTATTGGGATGCGCTTTTTGACGGCTCCGCTGGTTGCGCCCCCTTCGCCGGTGCCACTGCTGCTCTCGAAGCCACCTTCGGACTGGATCAGTTGCGCCATCTGGTTGGCGACGATGATTTGATAGCCCGAATCCGGGTCAATTCCGACGACGTTAACCTTACCTGGGGTGACGGGGCTGAATTTTGCACCCGCAATCATGCGCACCGTTGCGAACTGGTAGCCGCCGATGATGGCAGTGAGGAGCAGAACGAAAACGATGGCGATTTTTGTGGAGCTGAGTAGCTTCATGGGTGCTTTCACTAACCAAGCGCAACAAGTAACAACGTGGGGAAGTTCGCGAACTGCTGCAAAGTCTACTCTGAGGGATTGAAGCCCGCGTAGAGACCGCCTGCCATGGCCGCTACCGCTCCGGTGATACCGATGTTGAGCCCGACGATCGGCAGTGCGGCAATCAGCGGGTTGACCTTGAGATAAAGGAGCACGCCCATGATCGCCACTCCGGGCAGGGAAACAATCACGCAGCCCAGCAGCATCATCAGGCCCCTGAACGAGCGTTGGGCGGCGTCGTCGACGTCCGGGAAGAGGATGGTGACTAGGAGCACAACCGAGGTGAGGATCATTGCGACGGTCGGCATCAAGACGACGCAGGCGATGGCAGCAGCCCACAATCTGGAGTCGATGATAATGGCGCCGGCGGATGCGATCGTGGCGACGATCGAAGTGGGGATGCACTTCGCGAGGATCTCCCAGAAGACGATTGCGCTCGGCGTAAAGGGTAGCGGCTTCTGGACGTCGACGCGTCTGAGCAACTCGATGAAACCACTGGTGGCGTTATTGAGGGTGATGATAAAGACACCGAGAGCCTGGAACGTGAGCAGCATCGGGACCTCAGCGCTGATGCGGTCTCGATGGGCGAGTCCATACAGAGGCATGAGCACCAGCAGGAGCACCATGGGCCCCATGAGGTAGTACTGCCACATGGCACCGC
Organism: Fimbriimonas sp.; assembly: GCA_041288075.1. GTDB lineage: Bacteria > Armatimonadota > Fimbriimonadia > Fimbriimonadales > Fimbriimonadaceae > Fimbriimonas. The sequence goes on along the minus strand of JBGGMI010000263.1, from coordinate 10,101 downwards.
GGGTCTGGAGCAGCATCTCCTTCCAGAGAAGTGCGGAACCTCCCGTCATCTTCTGCCGAGAGACCCAGCCCGCCACCCTTCCCTTCTTGACCTTTCCAAGGCGGGCTTGCTCGGCGACCATTCCGTAGGTGTCCCCCGATCGCTGAAGCTTGCGGAGGTTGACCGAATCAAATCCCTTTGCGGCAGCCTGATCGTACATGTAGCCAGCCTGAGTCATTGCGAGCCAGATGCCTAAGGTGCTCAGACCGATAAGCGATGCACCGCCGACCAGCGGCAGCCATTGAAGTCCCTGAAGCGGGCCGGCAACCATTTGGGTTGCAAACGTTGCGCCAAAGAAGATTGCGCGCAGAAGTGGATGGTGGCTGAGCTCGAGGGCGGTGTCGAGGGTCGGATCGGCTTTAAGCTTAAAGCCGATGAACAGCACGGCTACGATCAAGCTGCCGAAGATGACGGCGTTGATGACCTTCTTGTTTAGGTCGCTGCGTTCGTCGCTGCGATTGACGAACATGCTTAGCCCGAAGCCGATGCAAACCCACATGAACGAGAGCAGGAACCAGGCAAGCATTAGATTGCCGCCACTCACATTCGCTGTTTCGTGACCCCGGAATAGCGTCTGCATGACAGAGACGCCAGCGCGCCCGGAGAGGACGGCGATGAGCAAGGGAAACAGAAGCGTGAAGAAGTATTCGCGCGCAAGTCGGAAGACGAGGACGATCTTCGGGTTCACCGGAGTCGGAAAGAGGACGTCAACGTCGGCCTGACGGAATCCTCCGCGGGGAGTGAGCGCTCCCATCATCAGAAACAGGCTGATCATGGCGAAGATGCCGAAGACGATGCCGTCGATGACTTCCACGCGAGGAAACTCGAGGAGGGGCATGGTGCCGGGCGGGCGCGGCATCTGATCCCGGGTTCCGAAGGGTCGAAAGAGGAAGTTGAAGTAGTAAGCGAGTACGACGAGGAGGCCGATCAAGCGTTGGGGAGAGGTCAACGCACGCCTGATCCCGTTGAAGATCGTTCTACTTGAGAGGAAGAGTAGCGGCTTCGTATCCGTCCTCCGTGAGGGTGAGGAAGACCTCTTCCAGGCTCTGTCCTTCGAGGTGACTCGTTGTTTGGAGCTCTTTGAGCGTGCCTTCGGCGATCTTTTTCCCCCTGGCCATAATCAGAACGCGGTCGCACAGGCGCTCGGCCGTGTCGAGGAGGTGGGTGGAAATGAGGATGGCAGCGCCGTGGTCTCTTGCCCGCGCGAGTTCCTCTTTCAGCTCTCGTGCGCCGGCGGGGTCGATGCCGATGAGGGGCTCGTCGAAGAGGAGCACGTTCGCATCGTGGATAAGCGCGCAAGCGACGGAGAGCTTTTGCCGCATGCCTTTGCTGAGCGTGGCGACGAGGGCGTCCTGCTTCTCCAGGAGATCGTAGCGCTTGAGGAGCATCTCTTTGCGTTCTTCGTAAAGGTGCACGGTGTCGAAGCACATGGCGATGAATTTGAGGTGCTCGTCTACGGTGAGAAGCTCGTACAGGGAGGGGACCTCCGGAACGAACGCGAGGCCGGCTTTGGCTTTCGCCTGGTCAGAGACGACGTCATGGCCGTTGATGAGAGCGTATCCAGACGTGGGGCGGAGGATGCCGGCGATGCAGCGGAGGGCCGTTGTTTTGCCTGCGCCATTGGGGCCGAGGAGCCCCACAATTTCACCTGGGTTGAGTGTGAAGCTGAGTTCGTCGACTGCGCGGAAGTTTTTGTATTGCTTGACCAGCCGTTCGACTTGGAGCATTCGCCAGCTTGGATTTTACCTCGGGGGCTATTACACGCGCCTTCTGAAAACAAGGAGGTTTCAGCGAGGTCAAATTGATCCCCCGGACCCGGCAAGAGAATCCGAGTCCGAGGAGCCGGAGCGCTGGTGCCTGAAACTCTGGATCGCTTGCCGGGTGCCTCCCGGTGGGGTCCAGAAGAATTCTAGGCGAGATGAGCCGCCGGCTTCGAAGTAGACGAGATCCATCGGATACACACCCGGCTGGAGGTCAATGGTGACGGTGCGTTCGATGTATGGGTGGGCTCCATCGTTATCGATCACCTTTTGCCCGTCCAGGTAGAGCACGGAGCCGTCGTCGCTCCCGATGCCGATCGTGTAGCGGCCCGGCTTATCGACGACCAAGCCACCCTTGAATCGGAGCGCGTAAGGTTTTGTCGGCCTGGCAACAAGTGAAATGCTCGCCTCTTCTGCCTGCTTGGCATTCTCAAACTCGCTTAAAGGGGGCGCAGTGTTCTTGGTCCACGGAATCGTCATGCTGAGGAGTCCTGGTTGATTCAACGCGGTGGTGTGCGTGAGATTCACCACTCTGCCCACTGCTGGATCGCCTCTTCGGCCGCCGGGGAGCTGGAAATAGACTTTGACTTCCTTATTCGTCGCCGGGACGGTTGCTCCGGTGACGACCGTGCCGTCCTCGAGGACGAGCTGGGCTCCGGCGATGTCGGGGCGGGTGAATTTCCATTCCTTATTGGCGGCGAGGTTGAGGACGTCGGGATCGAGTTTGGGAGCGCCGAGACGGAAGGCGATTTTCATCTGCTCGAGTCGCGGATAGTACGCGTTGAGGCGGGCCTCGAAGTCTGACCAAGATTTGCGCTCGGGTTGCGTCCAGAGGGTTTCAGCAAGGGCGAGGGCTCGGGGGTAGGTCATCGACTCGACTTCTGCGGGGGTGGAAAGCCATTCGGTCCAGATGTTGGCCTGGCCGCCCAGGACGCGGTTCCGTTGTTCGCCCGTGAGGGCGGCCGGGATGACTTCGTAGGAGTAGACGAGGGATGTTGGAATGGTGTCGTAGCTGTAGTCGAAGTAGCAGTGGCTGGTGGGGGACATGACCACGTCGTGGTTGGCTTGCGCGGCGGCGATGCCTCCGCTGATGCCGCGCCAGGACATGACGGCAGCGCCTGGAGCGAGGCCGCCTTCGAGGATTTCGTCCCAGCCGATGAGGCGGCGACCTTTCGAGGCCAGATAGGCGTCCATTTGCCGCACAAACCAGCTCTGGAGCTCGTGCTCGTCCTTCAGGTTGTTGGCCTTCATCCGCGCCTGGCAGTGCTTGCACTGACGCCAGAGGGTCTTGTCGACCTCGTCGGCACCGATGTGGATGAACTTGGACGGGAAGAGGGCCATCGTCTCGTCGAGGATGTTTTTGCAGAACTCGATGGTGGAGTCTTTACCGGGGCACATCATGGTGGGCGCTTGGCTGTTGGTGCCTTTCAGGTACTCGGCCATAACGCCGGGAGGCGGCTCGCACTGGAGCTCGGGTTTAGAAGCAGTTGCGGCGAGACTGTGGCCGGGCATCTCGATTTCGGGGACGATGTTGATGTGTCGAACACGAGCGTAATCCACCATGCTCCGTAGCTCGTCTTGATTGTAGAAACCGCCATAAAGCTTCTCTGACGAGGAGGGGCCTGGGAACCAGAGATTGCCGTAGTCCCATTCCACACCTTGCTCCTTTCGGAAGGCTCCGACTCTGGTGAGCTCGGGGAAGCGCTTCGACTCCATGCGCCATCCACCGTCGTCGGTGAGGTGCCAATGGAAGTTGTTGAATTTGTGGGCGGCCATGCCGTCGAGGTACTTGCGAACGAATTTCGGGCCAAAGAAGTGGCGGCTTTCGTCCAGCATGAGTCCCCGCCAGCCGAATCTGGGGGCGTCTTTGATCTTGACCGCGCGTATGCGGCCGTTTTGGTTGAGCTGCTTCAGGGTTTGGATGCCGTAGAAGAATCCTGCGTCGCTGGAGGAGGTGAGCCTGAGCTGCAGGGGTGTTACTTCCAGGGTGTAGGCCTCGTCGGGCATGCCGGGCACTTGCTCCAGCACGATTGACGATGTGCCTGCCTGATTCCGCAAGATCAGGTCGGTTGCTTCGCGTAGCCGGGAGAGGGTGTTGTTGGTCGCGCCTTTGTTGATCAGACCGGTGTTTCGGTTGAGCTCAAAAGAGCCTGCGTTCCAAGCAAGCTCCTGCGGAAGGGGAATCAGCGGAGGGGTAGAGGCGAGGAGAAAGAGTATCGACAGCGTCGTCACGACTCAAGTCTACGCGAGAGAGCCGTCCAGGGGCGGAGCCATTTGATTCGTGTATCGGAGGCTTGACCAACGCCATCCTCTTAGAGATTCCTCACACTGCTGCGGCACCGCCCAACGCCCTCCGACGATCTTGCACCGTCACCGGAATCTGCCGGAGGCTTCCTTCTAGCTTGTGCGCCGTCGGGTCTTTTCAAACTTGGCCGGTTAGCCGATCACCGCACGCACTTCTTCCCTGCCCTTCTTGTTCACGCGCCAGATGAAGGCGTCCAGGACGTAATGGGTGACTTGCGGCATTGTGAGCAGGGGGACGAGAAGCATGAGGGCGCCGGCGGAGGCCGTGATTTGAAACGAGCCGAAGATCTCGGCGTGCTCACGCCAGACGACGCGATCCCAGATGAACTCCTCAAGGTAGGCGATGGTGAACAGAGCGAGGATGTAGAAGGGGACGTACTTGAGCTGGAAGAAGCGCAGTAGCGGGTTCTTCTCGTGCACCCGGCTAGAGCGCTTCCGATATTGGTAGATCCATATCAGCGCCATGTAGGGAATTCCGTGCGAAATGATGTTGATGAGCGTGAAGGTCAGATCGCCGTTGAAGAGGATGATGCCCGTGCCCCAAGCAGCCGCGGTGGCGATCAAGAGGAGGCACTTCCCCACGTTGAGGCTGCCGGTTTGCCTCCACCGATTGGCTTCCTTGCCGACGAACAGGGTCAGCGATCCGATGTAGATCACGCGGCAGATGAGCTCCGGATACGGGCTGCCGATGCGGAGCTCTTGAAAGTCGCTGAACCAGTGGAAGTTGCGCGGGAAGGTGTGCCAATAGACCAGGGGGTACATCGTCGCCATGTAAATGGCGATCTGATCGACCCGGTATTGCCAATCGCCCGTAGGCTCGCCCCTTCGGTACAGCATCAGAAAGCCGTATTGCTGACGCACGAAGTGGTAGATGGCGAAGTACGCGATCGCGGACCAGAAAACGGTTGCTCCGAAAGCGGCATAGAGCAGCACTCCGGCCAGCCAGCAGACGATTGGAACGACGACGTATAACGTCTTTCGCCGCTGGAATTCGTCCCGGTCGAAGTAGGTTCTGAAGAGGGAGCTGTAGACGTGAGCTACGTCGATGCCGAGGACCAGGAGAATCCACAGCCACGGCGGAGTGTCGCTGATCGTCGCGAGCTTGCTGCCCCAGATGAGGACGACGACGGTAATCGCGACCGGCGGGCCGATGATCGCGCTCAAGTCGAACTTGGGTGAGTAGATCCAGGGGGTGGCGATTCGCATTTAGGCAAGAGGCATGTAGAGCTCGGTTATGAGCTGTTCGGGGGGTGTTTCGCTCGCATCGTTGACATACACCTCGAACGCGGGATTGTCGCTAATCTTTTTGACCATGATTCGTTCCACGTACCGAGTGAGCTCCTCCCAAACGGGGCCAAGCTTTTCGTATGACCCGACGAAGCGGGTGGTGGCATAGGGACCGCCAGCGATCTCCTGCACCTGAAACTCCGGGCCATGGTTGGGAAGCTGATAGCCCACGGGAACTTCGACGCACGCGGCAGAGCGCAGTTGTGCGGCAGAGACGTAGTCCGGGTTGTCGTAATAGATGCCTATCGTGCGTTGGACGGGCACGTTGTTCGTTTCGATCCAATCGAACAGGCGATCGAAGACGGGGCCGATGTTCTCGTACGGCCCGGCATGCTTGAGCGTCACGATTCGGATCGGCGACAGGCGAGTCTCTTGGACCTTTATCATTCTCTTTAGATTACAGGTTCGGAAGCACCCGGGTTTAGAAAGTAGTGCGGGACAAATCGGGCGAGATCTTCGGTGATGGGTCCATTCGATTCACGAATGCCTATGCCCCGGGCAACGCAATCGACGACCCACGAGCCGACGACGGTGTGGTTGCCTTCAAAGACCGGTAGCGGGGCGTATTCCTGAAAGACGAATGAGCCTTCGTCGTAAGGTCCAGGCATGTCGGTGACGAGTCCACCCTGCGCGATCGTGACGTTCGCACCCTCCCTTCCGAGAAAGGGCTTGCGCACGTAATTGGCCATGTCTCTTGGGCCGTCGAGGTAGGCGGGCAGAAGGTTCGGGTGGCCAGGATACATCTCCCAGAGGATCGCGAGGATGGCCTTGTTCGAGAGCACCATTTTCCAGATGGGCTCGATCCACTGGACGCTGCCGTAGGACTCAAGGGTAAGCGGGCCGAACTTGTCTCGAAGCATCCACTCCCAGGGATAGAGCTTGAAGAACGTCTTGATCGGCTGGTGGTATTGATCGACGAAGATGCGCTCGTCGTAATCCCACCCAATCTCACGCATCGGCAGAAGATTGACGTTCAGGCCGGCTTCCTTGGCGGTGTCCATCAGAACAGCCGTTGTCATCACGTCTTCCGGCGCGTCCATACATCCAAAGTGGACGAGGCCAGAGTTGAGATAGCCTTCGGTCTTCAGGTCCTGCCACTTTTCGAAGAGTCCCTCCCACATGGAGTTGAACTGGTCCGCTTCGGGCTCTTCGTCTCGCAGCCAGTGCCATTGGATCACGGCTGCCTCGAGAAGGGAGGTTGGCGTATCCGCGTTGTATTCGAGGAGCTTGGGTGGGCCGTTACCATCGAATGCTAGATCGAAGCGGCCGTAAATGGCGGGCGGATCGGCTTCCCAGGCATGGGCGATGACTTGATGAGCCTCCTTCGGAATCTCAAGGCGATGGAACAGGTTTTCAGAGATCACTCTTTCGACGGCGGCAAGGCACATTTCGTGGAGCTCGTTCGTAGCGGACTCCAGCTCTGCGATTTCAGCGGCTTCGAACCGATAAGCGGCGGCTTCGTTCCAATACGGCTGATCGTCGACCGTGTGGAACGTGAGGCCAAGGCGCTCGACTTTCGCCGGCCAGTCCGTACGGGGAGTTCTGGATTCTCGCAGCATTTAGCCGCCGAAGAAGCCGCCGGAGCCGGTGGTGCCAAAGCCTCCGCCGCCCACGTTTCTTCTGGGCGACCAGCGGTAGCCACGGGAGCCCGATTGGCAGTTTACGTCGGGTGTGATGCGACCTTGGGCATCGACGCAATCCTGCTGGGGGCCGCAGCCATTTACGGCCATGCCGGCCGCCATTGCGGCGATAAGGGAAGCCGGAACTTGCTTCGACCTCTTCATTTGACCACCAAACTGTACCATGGAGAACCTGGCATCAGACGTATTACGGGCTCAAGGCAGAAAAGGGTGCGATGGATAGGTTTCGAATTCGTGGGGCCGAGCCAGAGGAGGTCGATGCACTGACCAAGCTGCACATTCGGTGTTTCGCGAAACCCGTCGTCAGTCGTCTCGCGAGCGAAGCGAGCAAGCCTTAGCGGTCCCAAAATATACTTTCGGTCAATGTCCAGCGATGCGACCGGGATTTTCATCAACGAGACCCACACTTCGGCGGCGATTTGGCAATACCGCGTGGAAAAGATGCTTCTCGAGGGGAAGACGCAGTATCAGACCTACCAGATCGCAAACGTTCCCCGGTTCGGGAAGTCGCTGTTTCTGGATTACAACATCCAGACGTCACTGCTCGACGAATACGTATTTCATGAGTGCATGTCTCAGCCCGCGATGACGCTTCACCCCAATCCGCAGAAGGTGGTCGTTTGTGGCGGAGGGGAGGGGGCAACTTTGCGCGAGGCGCTGAAGCATAACACGGTCACAGGCGCAACGATGGTGGACATCGACGAGGAACTCGTTGACATGGTGAAGGTGCACATGCCGGAATGGCATCAGGGTGCGTTTGAAGATCCACGTACGACGTTGCTGCATTGCGATGCGCGGGGTTGGCTGGAGGAGCACAGGGGCGCGGGTTTCGATGTGATCCTGAGCGATCTACCAAATCCCCACGAGGATGGGCCGGGGCAGTTTTTGTTCACGAAGGAGTACTTCAAGATTTGTGCGGACGCGATGTCTGACGACGGCGTATTTGCCATGCAGGCGGGGAGTGCGAGCGAGAACTATCCGGCTTGCATGGTTTCGTGCATCAAGACATTGGAGTCGATGAACGAGTTTGCGTTTGTCGCAGGCTATTTCGGGATCGTATCAACCTTCTTCCAGCCTTGGGGATTTGTCTTGGCGAGCAAGCGGCACGATCCGCTCGGCTTGTCGGAGGCGGAGATCAGCTCTCGGTTTGCCGATCGAGGCGTAAAGAACCGCTATTACACCCCGCGGTTCCACCAGGCTTGCTTCACTTTGCCCGACTATCTTCTCGAGGCGAAGGAGCGAGAAGGACGCATTTTGACGGACGCCGATCCTTTTGTTTGGACCGCTTAACCTCAGCGCCCTTTCTCTACTTTTTAGCGATGTCGTGCTTTTTACGTACAAGCATGTGGAGGATGCGTTAAAGTAGTTTCTATCTTGAACGACATGCCGATGGATACCGAAAGCGATCTTCCTCCTATCTTGCTGGTCGAAGACAATCCAGACGATGAGGGGCTTGCACTTCGGGCCTTGAAGAAGAGTGGCGTGCGGAATCCGGTCATCGTAGCTCGGGATGGGGAGGAGGCGGTTCAGAAGCTTTCGTCGTTTACGAACGGCTCGATCCCCGTCCTCATTTTGTTGGACCTGAAGCTGCCCAAGCTTAGCGGCATGGAAGTGCTGGAGCGGATTCGTGGGAACGTGAGCACGCAGTTGGTTCCGGTGGTGGTGCTGACTTCATCCGATGAGACGATCGACGTCGTTGGATGCTATTCGCGGGGAGCGAATGCGTATGTTCGCAAGCCGGTGGACTTCGATGAGTTCATCGAGGCGATCGATTCGATTGCGCGGTTTTGGCTTCGCAGAAACCTTCAGGCGACGAAAACACGGTAGCAAAAGCGCGGCTATTGTGTGGCAAAATTTCGCGCATGGCACGGAGAGTTTTTGCCCTTTCTTTTGTCGTCGCATCGTCTTTGGCCGTTCTAGGCGGCTGCTCCGAGACGGGACCTAGTATCAATGATGTCAACCGCCTTGTCGGCGGCACTACGCTCGTGGAAGGCAAGGCTGTTTCCACTTGGGCGGATGTGGATTTTCTTGGAAACGTGAGCCGGGTGGGTGTCACGATGGATGCGGACCTGGTTGCTAATCCGCCGACGGAGCCGGGGACCGGACCCTTGGGAGCCGTGGCGGTGCTTCCCTTCCCTGAGGCAATCCGCAATGTGACGGTATTCAATCATTTCGAGCTTCACTGGAATATGGCCGGGCATGAGCCGAATCATATTTACGGCGTTCCCCACTTCGATCTGCACTCGTATTTCATTCCAGAAGGGGAGGTGCGCGCGATCGCGCCTCCAGATTCGGTGGCTCCGAATGCGAACCGTGTGCCGGAGGGGTACACGTACCCGGGAGTTGGCGCTGCGGTTCCGATGATGGGTGTTCATGCGAGTCCGAATAGCGACTTTGCGCCGGGATTCGAGTTCGAGAAGACGATGATTCTTGGCTATTGGGGCGGAAACATGATCTTTCTGGAGCCGATGATCACTCAGGCGTTTCTTCAGGCGAAGCAGGGCTATTCTATTCAGATGCCTGTTCCGGAGGTGCTTGGGCGGAATGCGAATTACCCGACTCGGTTCAGCGCAACCTTCGATGCAGCTCGGAATGTTTGGGATTTCGTGTATAGCGACTTCGTGATCAAGAGCTAGTGTAGGTCGCCGGAACCCCCACCTAACCTCCCCCTCCCGAGGCACGAACCATCCTCGGCAAGGGGAGGAACGTTCGCCCGCGATTATTGAACTAGAGGCGGGTGAGGTGTTTGCCTAGGCGCAGCCAGGCGCCTTTTCGCGTGGGGGACTGGCGGAGGGCTCGGAGGTGCAGGGTTCTGGCCTCTGACCGGCGGCCTTCTTTGTCGAGGGCTTCGGCTTGGAGGGACGAGATCGCTCCCAGCTTCTTTTGGATCATGCCTCGATAGCGGATGCGCTCGGCGGGGGTGAATCGTTGGTAGGTCTGATCGAACGCGGGGAGGGTTAGGTCTTCTAGCACGTGGCGTTCGGCTTCGTACCAGTCGGAGTTGGGGGTGCTTGCGGAGCCTTGGTGTTTGTAGGTCCAGGTCAGGGCCTTATCGATGAAGGCAAAGTCCC
>JBGGMI010000262.1:0-4536 GCA_041288075.1 Fimbriimonas sp. | reverse complement strand
GGACGAGCGAGGCAGATTAGATAATGAAAGTTAGAGCAAGCGTAAAAAAGATTTGCGATAAGTGCAAGATCATCAAGCGCAACGGTGTGGTGCGCGTGATCTGCATCGTGCCCAAGCACAAGCAGCGACAGGGCTAAGACGAGAATTTAAAGCATGGCGAGAATTGCAGGTATTGACCTTCCGCGAGATAAAGCGGTGATCTACGCGCTTCCGGTGTTGTATGGCATCGGCAAGCACAACGTCCACGAGCTGGTTGAAAAAGCCGGCATCGATCCGCGCAAAAAAGTGCGGGACCTCTCGGAGGCCGAAGTCGGACAACTCCGCGAGATCTTGGACCGGGACTACCAAGTCGAGGGAGACCTTCGACGTGAGGTCAACGGCAATATCCGCCGCTTAATGGAAATCGGCTGCTACCGCGGCCTGCGCCACCGACGCGGACTCCCCACCAGAGGCCAGAACACCCGCCACAACGCACGAACCCGTAAGGGCAAGGCAAAGACCGTGGCCGGCAAGAAGAAGGCTAAGAAGTAAAACCGGCGTTAGGCGTTCGGCGTTAGGCATCCGGCCCAAACGCCCAACGCCCAACGCCCAACACCGATAGAAACATGGCAAGAAAGCAAGTAGCAAAGGGCAAGCAGAAGGAGCGCAAGAACATCCCCAACGGGGTTGCGCACATCCACGCGTCGTTCAACAACACGCTCATCACGATCACCGACCCTCAGGGAAACACCATCTCCTGGGCCAGCGCCGGCAACGTGAACTTCAAGGGCTCCCGAAAGGGCACCCCGTTCGCCGCACAGGTGGCCGCCGATAAGGCAAGCCGCATTGCGCAAGAGAACGGTATGAAGCGAGTCGAAGTGCAGATCACCGGACCCGGATCGGGCCGCGAAACTGCCATCCGCGCGCTCTCGGCTTCGGGCCTCGAAGTGACCCAGATCACTGACGTCACCCCGCTGCCCCACAACGGCTGCCGCCCGCCCAAGAGACGACGTGTCTAAACCCGCTTTCCCGCCTTACCTCCCTCACCCGATATGCCACACATCTCAACCCTAGACCTTCAACAGGAGTACGGCAAGTTTGTGCTCGAGCCCCTCGAGCGCGGCTACGGCCACACCATCGGCAACTCGCTTCGCCGAGTGCTGCTTAGCTCCATCCAGGGCGCGGCCATCGCCGCCATCCGGATCGACAAAGTCTTCCATGAGTTCGCTCCAATCCCCGGCGTGAAGGAAGACACCACTCAGCTTCTTCTCAACCTCAAGGACGTCGCCATCCGAGTCACCGGGGAGTTCGGCCTCGAGGACAAGGTGCTCCGCCTCGACGTCAAAGGCCCCGGCCGCGTCACCGGCGCAGACATCGAGTGCCCCGAAGGACTTGAGATCATCAATCCCGAGGTCTACATCGCCACCATCAGCGACCCCGCTGCAAGCCTGACGATGGAGATGTACGCAAGCTGGGGAGCCGGCTACGTGCTTCCAGAGAAGCAGGAGCGATACCGAGGCATGATCGGCGTCATCCCAACCGGATCGCAGTTCACCCCCGTCAAGAAGGTCAACTACACCGTCGAAGCAACCCGCGTCGGAATGCGAACCGACTACGACCGGCTCGTGCTCGACATCCACACCAACGGTGCGGTCAGACCGAACGACGCGCTCAGCCAGTCGGCCCACATCCTGGACAAGTATTTCCGCATGTTCTTCGACCTCGGCGAAGCCGGGTACGAGATCAACATCAGCCTCGACGAAGAGGTTGAAGATGAAGCGCTGAAGAACGTGCCGGAGCTCAGAATCGAAGAGCTCGACTTCTCGCAGAGAACGTTCAACTGCCTGCGAAGAGCCGGCATCATGAACCTCAAGAACCTGGCCATGGCCAGCGAGTCCGACCTGACGGCGATCCGAGGCTTCGGCAAGAAGTCCCTGCTCGAAGTTCGCGACAAGCTCCGCGAGCACGGTCTCGAAATGAAGCCACCGAAGGGCGGCTACCGACCTCTCGACGCATTCGACGACGAAGAGGACGACGACTTCTAAATCCGGCCCCAACGCCCAACGCCCAACGCCCAACACCTAATTAGATGAGACACAGAGTAGACCATAGAAAGCTTGGACTCCCAAGCGACCAGCGGATGTGCCTGCTGACGAACTTGCAGCGCCAGTTCATCCGCGTCGGCTACGTTCGCACGACCTTCGGCCGTGCGAAGGAGCTGCAGCGCCTCGTCGAGAAGCTGATTACGCTTACGAAGATGGAAGACGGCCTCGAAGCTCGCCGCCGCGCCCGAAAGGTGCTCGTCGGACACAGCAAGAGCACCCCTCGACCTGAGAAGCTCCTCGCCGGCAAGACGCCGATCGAGAAGACGCAGATCCTCGCAACGCGAAGCCTCATCAACGGCGAAGACCTGGTCAAGCACCTCTTCGACGAAGTCGGCCCTCGCTACAAAACCCGCCCAGGCGGCTACACCCGGCTCGTCAAGCTCGGACCACGACGCGGCGACGCCGCCGAAGTGGCCATCCTCGAACTCGTCGACTAACGTGGCGGGACCGTCCCGGTCCCGGTCTTCCCAACCGTCCCGGTTGGGATTGGCGAGAGTAAAAGAAGTGGAGAATCAGGAGCGGGACGCTCCCGACACCAGCACCGGGACGGTGCCGCCACGCCGCATCAAACTCGTCGTAGCCTACGACGGAACCGACTTCAGCGGCTGGGCCACCCAGTCCGGACGCAGAACCGTCCAAACCACCCTCATCGAAGCCATCCACCGAGTCTCCGGCGAACAAGTCGAGCTCATCGGCGCCAGCCGAACGGACAGCGGAGCCCACGCCAAAGGCCAGGTCTGTCACTTCGACTCGACCGTAAACATTGCCCCCAAACGATGGGAGCGCATCCTCAACAACGTAATGGAGCCCGACCTCGCCATCGTCTCCTCCGAGCAGGTCAGCAACGACTTCCACAGCCGCTTCAGCGTCCTCGACCGCTTCTACCGCTACCGAATCCAAACCGCCCCAAGAGACCCCCTAAGGTCCCGCTTCACCCACTCCTACGGCCGCCCCCTCGATCTCCAAGCCATGCAAGAAGCCGCCAAAGCCCTGGTCGGCCGCCATGACTTCCGCTCCTTCACCGAAGAACTAGACCCCACCGTCGAAAACACCTGGCGAGAGCTCTACAAAGTCGAAGTCAAGCAAGTCCGAGACGAGATCTGGATAGACATCACCGGCACCGCCTTCCTCCGCGGGATGATGCGAAGAATCTCCGGAGCCCTCCTAGAAATCGGCCGCTCCTACCGCCCCATAACCGACATCCACCACCATCTCACCCCCAAAGCCCACAACCTCCAACTCCCAATAGTCCTCCCCGCCAAAGGCCTCTGCCTCATGCAAGTTCGGTATGGGAAGCGGCCTCGCGACAATCGAAGCAAGGGCTAGGCTATTGTCCCAAAATCCTCGTCCCGAGCCCCTCTACGGGGTTGGGATGGGAGGATGATGATCTAGGAGTCAAGGAGTCAAGGAGTCAAGGAGTCAAGGAGTCAAGGAGTCTAGGAGTCTAGGAGTCGGGGAGTCTTTGTTAAGGCATTCGGTAGCGGGCTTTGCGGGTGGGGACGTTCATGCGTTCGATGCCGGGTAGGCCGGTTAGGATGTTTTGGACGGTTTTTAGTTTTAGCTCCAGGCGCTTGGCTATTTCCTCGGCGGTTAGCTCCCAGCCTTCGTGGAGGAGGTTCGCGATTAGGTCGGCGGTGGTGGGTGGTTTCACTTTTTCTGCGGGTTCGACTCTTTGGTAATCAAACAGGGAGGTGGCGATGAACTCTTGGCGTCTGGGTGGGGCGGGTTGACGGCCGGCTCCGTGGAGGATGACTCTGCGGGTTCCGTCTTCTTGCTCTTCGGCTTCGAGGAAGAAGTAGCAGCTCGCGGAGGCGAGGATTTGGGCGGAGTCGGCGAAGCGTTCGGGATGGTAGCCGCGGTGGGCGGTTTTGGTTAGGTGGTGGAGGACGATGGTGGCGATGCCGAACTCGTTGGACCAGTGGCGGAGCTTGCCCATGATTCTTCTTGCGACGTTGTTATCGGCGAGGTTCGAGTGTCGAACAGCGGCGTGGAGGCAGTCGACGACCATCAGTCCGCAGTTTGCTCTTCTGGCGGCTTCGTAGGCGTAGGGGAGTTTGATGCCTCGGTAGCGGCCGTAGCGGTCCAGGCCGTGGTCGCAGTCCGGGTCGTCGAGGTTGGGGAGGTCTTCGGCGAGGGCTACGTAGAACGGATCCTCCGGCGTTAGGCCCGCAAGGAGGGGGCCGCGCTCTTCTCTTGTTTCCTCGTGGGCGCACCAGGCGACGCCGAACTTTTGATCCCAGCCGATGCCGGCGAAAGTGCCGCCGGTGGCGATCGCTCTGGCGATGGCGTTGACCATGACGGTTTTGCCGGTTTTAGGAGCTGATGCAAGGACGACGAGGCCGTTCATCGGGATGATCCCGGGAAGGATCCACTGGGCCTCGGAAGGCAGGTTTAAGTCTGAATGTAGGCGTAACACATCTTTGTAGGGATGAAGATGCGTTTTTGTCAACCA
>JBGGMI010000261.1:0-16281 GCA_041288075.1 Fimbriimonas sp. | reverse complement strand
CCGGTCATCGGTTTGGAATAATTTGAACAATCATGAGAAAGTCCCAAGTGATTCTTATCCTGCGATGACGGGAATTCCGGCAAGGGGTTTCTTGGCGACAAAGTCCCGCTTGATTTCATTGTAAAGCGAATCGCGTTCGATAGGAATACGATCGACTTCTTCGATCATCTCGACCATGGTTTCGTGGGTCAGGTATTGGCGCTTGTCGCCCCATGAGCCTTCTTTGTAGGTGATCTCGTATTCCTGTACAAGGCCGTCGGCATCGTCGGCTCCGTACCAGAGGGCCATTTGCGTGACGGGGATCGTGTTCATGATCCAGAAGCTCTTGATATGCTCGAAGTTGTCGAGGAGGAGACGGCTTACGGCGATGTTCCGCAGGTCCTGGTCGCAGGTGGGGGCCTGAATGTGCTCCAGCTCGGTGTTCTCCGGGTGGAAGCTGAGGGGCGTCATCGTTAGGAAGTGGCCGGTTTCGTCCTGGAGCTCTCTTAGCTGGATCAGGTGGTCGACGCGCTCTTCATCGGTCTCGATGTGGCCGTAGAGCATGGTGGCGTACTGCTTGAGCCCCAGCTTGGCGGCGGCTCGGGCTACGTCCTTCCATTCTTCTCCGTTCAATTTCTTGCCAAACAGCTCTCGATGAACTCGCTCGCTGAGGATTTCGATGCCACCTCCCGGCAGTGAGTCAAGGCCGGCTTCGATTAGGTCTGCCAAGGCTTGATCGATGGTGACTTTGCCTTGCCTTGCTATCTCGACGATCTCCACTGCGGTGAAGGCCTTGACGTGGACGCCAGGTCTGGCTTCTTTGACGGTCCTGACAAGGTCCAAATAGTATTGGTAGGGAAGGCGTGGGTTGATGCCGCCAACCATATGGATCTCGGTCATGGGCACGTCTCGGTGCCACATGAGGCGTTCCTTGACCTGATCGAGCGTCATCTGGTAGGGAGCGGGGCCACCCTTCTTGGCATAGAAGCTGCAGAACTTACAGAACTTGTTGCAGATGTTCGTGTAGTTGATGTGCTGGTTGCGAACGTAGAACGTTTTCGCGCCATGCTTGCGCTCGCGCACGATATTCGCCAGCACGCCGACTCCGGTGAGGTCTGGAGTGGTGCAGAGGAGGAGGCCGTCCTCCCGGCTCAGCCGCTCACCTCGCTCGACCTTGTCGTAGATTGGCAGGAGCTCCGGGCTCAAGGATCGTGCAGGTGACAGTGCCATGCAGGTTTCAGTATACCGTGAAAGTTGCCGGGCACGATCACAACCCGGCTTGAGTGCGTAGTTCACAAATCCCTCGAAGTTGACTGTTCTGAGGAGATGCCTCCAGGAATGGAGGCACTACGGATTATGCTAGTAGCTCTTTCAGCGGGGTTGCCCGGGAGGGGTGCTTTAGCTTTTTGAGCGCTTTCTGTTCGATCTGTCTGATCCGCTCTCGCGTCACCTGGAACGACCGCGCTACCTCTTCGAGGGTGTGGGGCTGGCCATTGGTGAGTCCATAGCGGAGGGCGATGACATCTCGCTCGCGCTCGGTGAGCGTGGCGAGGATGGCGTCGATTCGGTGGCGGAGCATGGCTCGAAGCGCGGCATCGGCGGGGGTTTCCCGGCCTTTGTCCACAATGAACTCACCGAGTGCGGCATCCTCGCTGTCTCCAACCGGAGTGTCGAGCGAAAGCGGCTCGGCGATGGCGCGGTGGTAATCCTCGATTTTCTCGGATGCCAGGTTCATCTGCCGCCCAATCTCAGCCGAAGTAGCCTCGCGGCCGAGCTCCTGTTGGAGCTGGCTGGTCGCCTTGACCATGCGATTAACGGCCTCCAACGTATGAACCGGAATTCGAATGGTCCGCCCATGGTCGCAGATGGCGCGCGAGATCGCCTGGCGCACCCACCAGGTGGCGTAGGTGCTGAAGCGGAACCCACGATCCGGATCGAACTTCTCCACGGCACGAATAAGCCCCATGTTGCCCTCTTGAATGAGGTCCTGCATGGACAGTCCGCGTCCCACGAACCGCTTGGCGATGCTGACGACGAGGCGCAGATTGGCCTCGATGAGCACGCGCTTGCAATCATGGCAACCGATTCGCGCGTGATTGGCCAGCGCGACCTCCTGGTCGGCGGCGAGAAGGGGAATACGCCCGATTCTCTTTAGCCAGGCGCGGACGGAATCTTCTAAGTGAAAGCCATCTGCATCGATAACTTCGGTACCGCCGATCTCCGGATCCTCTTCTTCGTGACCCTTCAAAAGCGGCTTAGCCACCCTCGGTTGGCTCTTGGACGAACTCTGTCGTGCAGGACACGGCGTTAGAAACGCCTTCGGTATCTCCCCATCCCGAATATCCTGCGCCACTACGTAAAGCTGCTGACGCGATCCCACAACCATTGTGTTTTTGCTGAGTCCCTCAACTCAGGTAAGGCGAGTTCCACTATAACGCAGCTTTTCCCAATGTCCAAGAAAAGTTCGGTCTTTGCGGAAATTAAGCTGAATTACGCAGTACCGGTGCTTTTTGACCTACTCATGCGTCAGCCTTGGCGAATCGTTCTTTGCCGGTATTTCTATGCTTGACTCATGCTGCTAATGGCCTCTATTCTGTTAGGCTCTGGCTAGTTGATCGCTCGCTCGATTGAGTTTCAGTAATGAGGGTGGACTGAAGCTACACGGGACACTTACTGTGCCTGCGGGCACCGAAAGAGCCGGAGCGGTAATGCCAACGAGCTCTTCCAAGCGCTGAACGAAAGAAAAGGGGCCAAGGCACACAGGCTTCTGCTCCCGGGAGCGAATCACAACTTTAAGTCAGTGGCCGGGATGCGCGAGTTGGGCTTCGAGGGGCCTGTTGTGAAAGAGGCGCTAGAGGGGCTTGCCGCCTGGCTCATCCTCACTTGATGCTGCCGAGCATGATTCCCTTCGTGAAGTAGCGCTGTACGAAAAGAAACACGAGCAGAAGGGGCATCATGACGATCACGGCTGCCGTCATCTGCAGTGGCCAATTCGAGCCGCCGTAGGAGTTTTTGTATATTGACAGGCCCACTTCCAGTGTCCGCATTTCGGTGCTGTTCGTGTAGATCAATGGTCCGAAGAAATCCGTCCAAACCCCGAAGAAGGTGAACGCCGCCGCCGTAGCGAGTGCTGCCTTACTCAAGGGCATGATCACGCGCCAATAAATCTTCAAATCGCTCGCACCATCCATTCTCGCAGCTTCGTCGAGCTCGAAGGGAATCTGCAGGAAGAATTGCCGTAGCAGGAACACGGAGAACGCGGAGCTGACTCCTGGAACGATGAGTGCGTAGTAGGTGTCCAGCCAGCCTAGGTTCCTAATCAGCAGGTAAACGGGGATTTGAGTGACCGGCCCTGCGAACATCATCGACCCGAGGAACAGCGCGAATGCTGTCTCGCGTCCGCGGAATCGAACGCGTGAGAAACCATAAGCTGCCAGAGAGGTGAGGAGGAGTTGGCCGATGACAACGGTTAGCGTCACGACGACGGAGTTGAAGAAGAACCGAGACACGGGCAAATTCTCGTTGCCTAGCACGAAAGCGTAGTTCTTCCAGTGAAACTCTTCGGGCACGATCTGGCTGAGCGGCGGAATTGGGGTCTTGCTGGGATGCAGGGAAATGAGCACCATCCAAGCGAACGGGGCCAGCAATAGCACCGCCAGAGCGATCAGAACTGTGTAGCTCAGGATGGCTTTCAGCAACGTCTAATTATGGGCAGGCAACGAAGAGAGCAATGAACCGCAATAAGGGTGCGTAAGGAATAGGGTATCATCTCATTCGGATCAACGAAGAATCCTCAGTAACGGACATTGTCTCGTCCGCCTGAACGCGCAGGAAGCGCCCCAACGATAAAAGGAGGTTCCCTTGATCGTTACCCTTAAACGGCTAAGACCGTTCACATGGCCTAAGTTCGCCTGGAAGAGCCTGTTTGCTCGCCCGGAGCGAATCCAGGCGCAGCGAGAGCCTGGATTCTTCGAGAACTTCGAAAGGCTCGCCGGCCACTACGCCGACACCATCATCCGCGCTGCGGAGTAGGTGCGGAGATTGATTTGCCGCTCCAACGTTGGAGCGGCAAAGTCGACTTAGGCCTGTACGTCGGCACCGCCACTTTTGGCAAAACAAGGCTCGTAGATCTATCGCCATCTCCGCATATGCTTCCGCCAAAAGACGGTAGCACCTCGTCAGGCCGCATGAGCACGAATGCTACAGAAAGGGATTCACGATCTTAACGCCTGCGATGGTTTGCCCACTGTTCAAATCCTCCGAATAAAGCACCTTGCACCCCGACTGTGCGGCCGCCGAAACGATACACGCGTCCCTAAAGGATAACGACGCGGATCCCATGATCAACAGGGACTCTCGCGCAGTGTCCAAGGTGGTCGGAGCCAAAGCGAACTCCCGCAGTCCCGCGCAATGGGTGAGCGCTTGCTCGGGCGAAAGCCCCAACTTGCGAATAATGTTGATCAGGAACTCATGCACGACCTGAGCCGAAATGATGGGTTGGCTGCTTTGGAGCAGGTCACCGATCAACCGGATTGCGATCTCTTGCTTCGCACCTTCTCTCCCGTCGACGGCATAGAACAGCACATTCGTGTCGACGAATGCTTTAGCCACGTTCGTGTGCCTCGTCCCGGCTGAGCGGCCCGTCAACCGATCTCAGCCCTAGACGTTTCGATTCCTCGACCATTGCCATGAAGGAGTAGCCGGGCTCAGGGCATACCTTGCTCGAGACCAAGTCTCTCACGAACTGATTGAACGTTGTGCCGTGCCGCTTGGCGTAATCCCGGGCCAACGCAAGCAGTCGGTCATCCATACTGATGGTCACGTTTTGCACGCTAATCAGTGTACACGATATGTCGTGTAGCAACCATTCATTGTATAATAAGAGTGGTCGCATACGATCGCCAATCGTGCTCATTGTTAGAGCGCAGCGGCGAGAACGGGATGCGGACATTCGCCCTTTGAAGGGCAAAAGGTTAATCCCTCTGTTAGGGAAGGAAACAAATGGCAGTAGCATCACCACAAGTCCAAAAGGAGCGATACGAAGACTCCTATCTCTACAAGCTGCGGCATTCCGCCGCGCACCTGATGGCCCAAGCCGTCCAAGAGCTCTACCCGGGAGCCAAGCTCAGCATCGGCCCCCCGATCGAGAACGGCTTTTACTACGACATCGACTTCCCCGAGCCTCTCAAAGAGGAAGACCTCGAGAAGATCGAGAAGAAGATGAAGGAGCTTTCGAAGCTCGACCAGCGCATCGAATGCATCTCTCTATCCGGCAAGGATGAAGCAAGAAAGCTCATCCTCGACAGCCAAATCCCGGGCATGGGCGAGCAAGTCGCCGAGTACAAGCTCCAGCTCCTCGACGCGATCAAGGAAGGCGACCAGATCACCTTCTATAACCAGCAGCGCACCGACCGGGAAGGCACCCTCCACCGCTTCCTCGACCTCTGCCGCGGCCCCCACGTCGACAGCACCAAGGAGATTAAGCACTTCAAATTGATGAGCCTGGCCGGCGCCTATTGGCGCGGCGACGTCAAGAACAAGCAGCTCACAAGAATCTACGGCACCGCTTTCGAGACCAAGGAAGAGCTGGAGCAGCACCTCTACAACCTCGAAGAAGCCAAGAAGCGAGACCACCGCCTCCTAGGCCGCGAGCTCGGCCTCTTCATGTTCTCGCCAAGAGTAGGCACCGGCCTAGCTCTCTGGCTTCCCAAGGGCGCAACGCTAAGGCACGTCATGCAGGACTTCCTCCAAAAGGAGCAGGTGCGAAGAGGCTACGAGCCCGTTATCACTCCGCAGATCGCCAGCATCAAGCTGTACGAGAAGTCCGGGCACATTATCACGTTCAAGGACAAGCTCTTCCCGTTCATGCACGACGAGGACGGCGACAAGGACACCTACATCCTGAAACCGATGAACTGCCCGTTCCACATCGAGATCTACCAGTCCCAGATGCGGAGCTACCGCGACCTACCCGTCCGCTACGCCGAGTTCGGCACCGTCCACCGCTACGAGCAGAGCGGGGAAGTGACCGGCATCCTCCGCGCCCGAGGCTTCACTCAAGACGACGCCCACCTCTTCGTAACCCCCGACCAGCTCCAAGAGGAGTTCATCGGAGTCGTCGAGCTCACCAAGCTAGTCCTCGACAAGCTCGGCCTCCACGACTACCGCGTTAGGGTCGGCACCAAAGACCCGAACAGCGACAAATACATCGGCCACGACGACAACTGGGAAGTCGCCACCAAAGCAATTGTGGAAGCCTGCGAGAAGATGGGCATGTCTTACGACATCTCCCCCGGAGACGCCGCGTTCTACGGCCCCAAGCTCGACCTCATCATCAAGGACGCGCTCGGCCGCGAATGGCAGATGGGCACCGTCCAGGTCGACTACAACCTGCCCGAAAGGTTCGAGCTGGAGTACACCGGCGAAGACGGCAAACCCCACCGCCCCATCATGATCCACCGAGCCCCATTCGGCTCCATGGAGCGCATGATCGGCCTGCTCACCGAGCAATACGCCGGCGCCTTCCCCTTCTGGCTAGCCCCCGTCCAAATCGCCATCCTCCCTATTGCCGACCGCCACAACGACGCGGCGTACGCGATGGCCGACAAGATTCGCGACGTCATCTACGACACCCGGAATCTGCGTGCAAGCGTCGATGACCGCCGGGAAACCCTGGGCAAAAAGATCAGGGACACCCAAATGAACAAAGTCCCCTACATGCTCATCCTCGGCGACAAGGACATCGAAGCCGGCACCGTCGGCGTCCGCTCCCGAGAGAAAGGCGACCTCGGAGCGATGAGCTATGAGGACTTCCTGAACAGCATCGAAGGCTGATCCAACCTCCCCTCCCCTTCCGAGGGGAGGGGAGGGGGTGCGTAACACCATCGGCCTGTTCCTCTAGACGCGCAAGGGTATCTATCCCCTCCAGTTCCGAGGAGGATCGGTCAGCGCGACAAGCAGATGTTTGCTGCAATTCCGCCTGACCACTGAATCGCATAGACTATAGATGGCGCCCACTCAATGAACCCCTTCTTCGAACGCGATCTGCGACTCTCTCGCCGCCAATTCTTTGGCGCTGCCGCGCAGGGGATTGGCGTCGTGGCATTGTCCGCCCTCCTCTCGCAAGACGGGCTCGCTCAAATCACAAAGCCATCGAAGAACTCGCTCCCTCACTTCCCACCCAAAGCCAAGCGCGTCATCGTCCTTTGGCAAGGCGGCGCTCCCTCCCAGGTCGACCTCTTCGACCACAAACCCGGCCTCCTGAACCACCGCCTTGAAGAGCTGCCACCCTCCATCCGCGCCGGCACAAGGCTCTCTACGATGACGAGCGGCCAGTCGAAATATCCCATCCTGCCCGCGATCAAACCGTTCAAACAATACGGCGATTCCGGCACCTGGCTCTCCGAGCTCATTCCTCACACAGGCTCCATCGCCGACGACATCTGCCTCGTCCGCTCCATGCACACCGAAGCCGTCAACCACGCGCCCGGCGTCACGATGTTCCTCACCGGCAGCCAAATTCCTGGCCGTCCGAGCATGGGCGCATGGGCCACCTACGGCCTCGGCAGCATGACCGATGAGCTTCCCTCGTTCGTGGTGATGACCTCCTCCGACGAAAAGAAGACCTGCGGCCAGCTCTTTTACGACTATTACTGGGGCAGTGGATTTATCCCTTCCAAATACCAAGGAGTGCGCTTCCGAAGCGAAGGTGACCCGGTGCTCTATCTCAATAACCCACCGGGAATGTCCGCCGAGCAGCGTCGCGGCGTGCTGAATGACATCGCCGAGCTAGACCGACGCCGACTGAAAGACTACGGCGACCCCGAGATCGAGACACGGATCACCCAATACGAACTCGCCTTCAAGATGCAAACGAGCGTGCCCGAACTGACGGACATCTCAAAAGAACCGCGAGACGTCCTCGACATGTACGGCCCCGACGTCGAAAAGAAAGGCTCGTACGCCCACAACTGCCTCATGGCGCGACGCCTCGTCGAGCGCGGAGTTCGGTTCGTCCAGCTCATGCACTCCGGCTGGGACCAGCACATGAACCTCGACACGCAGCTCGAACTACAGTGCCGCGACACCGACCAGCCCTCCGCCGCCCTCGTCAAAGACCTCAAACAGCGCGGGCTTCTCGACGACACCATCGTGTTATGGGCCAGCGAGTTCGGCCGAACGGTATTCGTTCAGGGAGACATTAACCGCAAAGACGGCCACGGAAGAGACCACTTCGGAGCCTGTTACAGCATCTGGGCAGCCGGAGGCGGATTCAAGGGCGGCACCGTTCACGGCGAGACCGACGATTACTGCTACAAGATCGTGAAAGACGCCGTAGCGGTTCCTGACATGCAAGCCACAATCCTCCGCCAGCTAGGCATCGATCATGAGCGCCTCACCTACGAGTATCAGGGCCGCCAGTTCCGCTTGACGGACGTCAGCGGGGAAGTCGTCACCGCCCTGTTGAAGTAGTCAGGCTTCCGGTTCTTCAGGCAGGTGGATCGGTTTCATCATCGGGAAGAACAGCACTTCTCGAATGACTTCGGCACCGGTAAGGAGCATCGCCATTCGATCGATTCCAATTCCGCAACCGCCCGTGGGGGGCATGCCGCATTCGAGGGCGTAGATAAACTCCTCATCCATCGGGTGGGCTTCATCGTCTCCCTTTTCGCGTTCTGCGAGCTGGTGTTCGAAGCGCTCGCGCTGGTCGATTGGGTCGTTTATCTCGCTGAAGGCGTTGCAGATTTCCCGGCCAAGCACGTAGCCCTCGAACCGTCGGGTCATTCTTGGGTTGTTTGGATCCTTCTTGGCGAGCGGGGATGTCTCGATCGGATAGCCGACGACGAAGGTTGGCTCTTGTAGCGTGGGTTCTACGAAGACTTCCAGGAGCTTTTCGATAAGGCCGCCGAGGCTGTCCTCGTCATCCGGGTGGATGCGCTTGCCGGTCGCTGGATTCACGATCTGGCGGTGACCGAGAGCAGCCTTGGCTTTCTCAAGGCTGGACAAATCATCTTCGCCGAGGCCCGTATGCCTTTCCACTTCTTCGAGGAGATTCACGCGCTTCCAAGGCGACGAGAAATCTAACATGATCAGCCGCTCGCCTCTAAGGGCGGCAGCTTGGAACTCCTCGCTCTCGTCGGGCCGAAGCTGTACAAGCGCGGAGCCAAATACCTCGTTCGCAACTGTTCTGAAGCACTCCTCCACCCGCTGCATCATCGTCTCCATGTCCGCGTACGCCTCGTAGAACTCCAGCATCGTGAACTCGGGACTGTGTTTGTTCGACACGCCCTCGTTCCGAAACACCCGCCCGATTTCATACACCCGAGGGATGTCGCCGCAGATGAGGCGCTTTAGGTAGAGCTCCAACGAAATCCGAAGCTTCACCTCTATCTCGTAATGGTTGTAGTGCGTCAGAAACGGACGCGCGGCAGCACCCCCGGCTTCGAGCTGCAGCATCGGCGTCTCGACTTCCAAATAGCCTTGAGAGTCGAAATACCGCCGAACTGCCGCCGTAATTCGTGCCCGGTCAAGCAGCATCTTGCGCGCATCAGCGTTGGCAATCAGATCCAGGTGCCGGTGCCGGTAACGAGCCTCGATGTCTGAAAGCCCATAAAACACGTGCCCGTCCTTCTCCTTGCCGATCGGGATGGCGTGGAGAGCCTTGCTTAATGGGGTGAGCGTGCTGACGTGGATCGACTTTTCACCGGTTTTGGTGACAAAAAGATAGCCGGAAACGCCGACGTGATCTCCCAAGTCAAGCAGGTTGTAGAGCTCCCAGCCGGTTTCGCCGAGCTCGTCCTTCTTGAAGTAGCCCTGAATCTTGTGGTCGCCATCGCTGATGTGGGCGAACCCGGCTTTGCCCATTAGGCGATAGGACACGATGCGGCCGGCGAAGGAAATCTCGCGGTTCTCTTCAAAGTTGTCGAGCAGGTTCTTGGCAGAGTCGGTGCGCTCGAATTTCTCGATCCTGTAAGGATCGTGGCCCAGCTCGCGCATGCGCGCCAGCTTTTGCAACCGCACTTCTCGTATCGACTCTTCACTCATGAAGCCTCTATTATGAAGCGCCCGAAAGCCCTCGCCGGACGGCTCGGCCTTCCACGCGCCATAATCTAACCCTCCCGTGCTCCTCTCCGTAGCTAATGTCGCCAAGGCCTTTGGCGTAGATCAGATTCTCACCGGCGTCAGCTTTCGTATCGACGCCCGCGAGAAGGTTGCGCTTGTTGGTCGGAACGGGACTGGAAAGACGACGCTCCTCAAGATCATCACGGGTCAATATGGGCCCGACACCGGCGGGGTGCAGGTGGCGAAGGGTGCAAAAGTCGGCTATCTACGTCAGGAAGCACCGGTAGATATCGGACGGACGGTACTCGAAGAAGCCCAGGGTGCGGTCGAGAGGCAGCTCGAGATGAAGCAGCGGCTCGAAGAGATCGAGGAGATCATGGAGCGCGGCGATGCCACTGCCGACGAGCTGGAAGAATATGCGCTCTTGCATGAGCACTTCCTCGAAGCGGAAGGGTATTCGGTGGAGACGGACGTCCGGGTCGTGCTCCAGCAGATGGGCTTCACAGAAGGCGAGTTCGAAAAGACGACCTCGATGCTGAGTGGAGGCGAAAGGACACGACTTGCCATTGCACGCTTGCTCCTGGAAGAGCCCGATCTGCTTATCCTGGACGAGCCTACGAACCACCTGGACCTTCAGGCGACCGAGTGGCTCGAAAGCTGGTTGCGCGGCTATCACGGAGCGGTTCTGCTGGTTTCTCACGACCGGGCGTTTCTCGAAAACACTGCCGAGCGCGTGTTGGAGCTGCGGGATGGGACGGTTAAAAGCTATCCCGGCCCCTTTCCGAAATACCTCGAACTTCGAGCATTGGAAGAGGCGAGGCTTGCGGAAGTAGCGAAGCGCCAGGAACAAGAAATCGCGAAGATGGACGAGTTCGTGCGGCGCTTCATGAACTCCCAGCGAACCGCCCAGGCTCGCGGCCGGCAGAAGCTGATGAATCGGCTTCTCACTGAGAAAGTCGAGGCACCGAAGAATGAGAAGGGGATGAAGGGCGGATTCAAGCCCGTAGCGCGCTCCGGTGACTTGGTGATCGAAGCCGATGCTCTCACGGTTGGGTTCGGTCCGGAAGCGATCCTCTTCAAGAACCTTAACTGGACGGTTCGAATTGGCGAGCGGTGGGGAATCATCGGAGAGAACGGGTCTGGAAAGTCAACGCTGCTTAAGGTGCTGCTTGGCGACCTTGAGCCGATGGCTGGCCGCGTTCGGCTCGGTTCCAACGTCACGGCTGGCTATTTTTCACAAGACGCCGGTGATCTCGATCCAGATATGTCGCCGCTCGACGCACTGGTTTGGGATCTCGACATGGAGCCTCAGCCGGCCCGCGACCTTCTTGGACGGTTCTTGTTTTCTGGAGACGATGTCTACCGACCCGTAAAGACGCTTAGCGGTGGGGAGAAGAACAAGCTCTCGCTGGCCAAACTCACACACATGAGTCCGAACCTGCTGATCCTCGACGAGCCAACGAACCACCTGGACATGGCGAGCAGGGAAGCGCTCGCGAAGGTTTTAAGGGACTACAAAGGCACGCTGGTTCTCGTGTCTCACGACCGCTGGCTTCTCTCCCAAATAACGGACAATACACTGGATATTCGCAAAACGGGTCCGGTTGTGTTCCCTGGCAGCTATCCGGAATACCGGCAATGGATGGCGCGTGGGAGCAAGCAAGGCGATGTCCCGCGTAAGAAGGATCTGCCGAAGGAAAGCAAGCCACCAACGCTCTCACCTAGGGAGCTTAGTAAGGAGATACAGCGGCTAGAAAAGATGGTGGCCGATGCGGAAGCGGACGTTGCCCACTACGAGTCGCAGATCAAGGAAATTGAACTCAAATTGTCGAATGTCAGCCCCACGGAAGACGTTTACGCGTTGACTCTAAGCTACCGCGATGCGCAGGAGAATCTTGCCGGCGCGATGGCGGTTTGGGAAGAGCAAACACTTCAGCTCGAGCAGATGAAGGAGCTACGTGCTTAGTGGAATTCGGTAGTGGTAAAGCGCGTCGCTCCTTTTGCGGTCACAGAAAAACGCGACAGCTTTGCTATTCGCCCAAGGCTTCAAATACAACTGGCTATCAACTTTGCGCAGAATACCACTAGAACTTGAATGTGATGTACCCACCCTAGCCACCTATACTTAGAACCGGCTCAACTGCCGGAGTATGGACGCGACCCTAGAGGAACAACCAATACCGATTTCCGCGCCCCGCCGTCGCGCCTCGGATGTGGACCGGTCGTCGCTATCCCTTCCTGCAAGAGGATCGAGTGGCTCGACGCCAAATCTAAGAGCTGGCGACCCAGAAGTTGAGCAAGAGTGGGCGGTGGCCCAAACATTGGCCGCCATCAAGCTGGTCTTGGCTACTGCCAACTTTGGAGTGATCCTCTTGGACTCTGGCGTACCAGTCAGCGGCGACGTTCAGTCGCTACGCATCGCCTGCCTCGCTGCACTCGCCTTTTGGTTTTGCCCGGCCATAGCTTACGTCGGGATTCGGCGCAAGTGGTTCCATATTCGATC
This sequence comes from Fimbriimonas sp., assembly GCA_041288075.1. Taxonomy (GTDB): domain Bacteria; phylum Armatimonadota; class Fimbriimonadia; order Fimbriimonadales; family Fimbriimonadaceae; genus Fimbriimonas. The sequence goes on along the minus strand of JBGGMI010000261.1, from coordinate 3,737 downwards.
CTATTCTTGGATCAGTCCGCTCGTGGATATCGCGGCGGCCTCGGCACTCATTCTCGCCACCGATGGCCATGCGAGTCCCTTCAATACTTGGCTCGTACTCATCGTTGTCGCGACTGGCTTCTCTCCGGATCGACGCATTCCGCTCATGGCCACGATGGTTGCAATTGCGGCGCACATCTCGATCGCTCTCGTGCCTCAAGCCGTGGAGCTCAATCCGGCCCTTCTGGTCGTGAGAACCACCTATTTATTTGGATTTGCGGCGATGGTTGCGGTGCTGGGTGGTGCACTTTCCCGCCAAGCGAGAGCGTTGGGTGCCGTCGAGCGCACGGGAGCCGCACTTGCAGCGGCGAAGTCGGAAACAGAAGCTACAGAGCTTCTTTTTTCTGGCATCCAGAGGCTGCTCGACAATCCGGAGCTTGCGCTTCGACGTGGCCGCGGACCGATGATTCGGATGAGCGGCCAGAACAAGGGAGAACGAATCTTTACGCTGCCTCTTGGAAGCGGATCGAGCGACCTGGGCGAGCTCATCATCTCCCGGTCCAGACCGGTTAGCGAATCCGAGCAGATGTGGGCGCAGCTGCTCTCCGAGAGATATGCCACCGCAGTTAGCCGTATCCGTCTCTCCATCGAGCTGCTTGCCGCTTCGACTCGCGCTGAACGCGTTCGGATGGCGGACGAGATCCACGATGGCTATCTCCAAACCCTCACTGCCGTTGGCTTCTATCTCGAATCAATGAAGACCCAAGAAGCTTCTCCAGAAGACCTGACTGAGCTTTGCGGCATGGTTCGACACGCGACTGTTCAGGCGAGAAAGCTGATCGAGCCCTTCGATGGCCATATCGCAGGCGGTGAAGATCACCTGCTGGCCATATTTGCCGAGCGATGGAAGGGACCCTACTCGATCGCTTTCGATCCTGACGTCGATCTAAGCGAAGGTCAATGGCAGGTTATGGAAATGCTCGTCAAGGAAGGGCTCAACAATGCGATCCGACATGGGCATGCGACCACTGCGCGCCTCGTCGTGAATCGCGCGGACGGACGGATTTATGCCTCGCTCGACTCGAATGGAAATGAACCGAGCAGCCCCGTTGAGTTTGGCTACGGATTGAAGCGGTTGCGGGGGTTGGCAGTCAGCAATGGCGGCGAGCTTTATCTGGAAGCGGGAGCCGAGGGCGGCACCTGCCTCAAGGTCGTTTTTGAACCGGAAGAACTGTTATGACCTCAGTCTTTATTCTCGATGATCATCGCGTCGTCATCAACGGCCTGCAGAGGGTGTTGGAGACCGACTACCAGCTGGAGGTCGTTGGCTGGGCAACCAGCGTACGAGACGCGAAGACGCAGTTGCCCCGCCTGATGCCTCAAGTGATGCTGATGGATCTGCGCGTGCCCGACAGCCGTGGGCTCGAAGAGATCGTGGTCTTTAAGGGTCTTGCACCCGAGATGAAGGTCATCGTGCTAACGGGCTACTCGGGGACGGTGCGTGACGAGGCGCTCCGAATGGGAGCCGATGCGTTCTTGAGCAAGGGCGTCGCCCCTGAAGAAATAACCTCTGAGATTCGGAAGCTTTGTCCGGCCGATCGCAGCGACCGGTCTGCTAACCGGCTCAGTGAGCGAGAGCGGCAGGTCGCTCAGATGATCGCCGAAGGGCTCAGCAATCAGGAGATCGCAGAACGGATGTGCATCACGCTTCATACCGTGAAGACCCATGTCAGCCGCGTGTTGTCGAAGCTCCAGTTTCGGGATCGAGTTTCGCTTGCCATCTCTTGGGAGAAAATGTCCCGAGTTCAGGCGGACTAGTTCTTCAAGAGCCGGGCAAACTTCGGCAGGTTCAGAACGCTCTGAAGGGTTCTAGGCAGGGCCGCTTCCGGGATGACATCTTTGCTCGTCACGATCAGCGTTGGCGTCTGGACGATCGAAAGCTTCTTCGCAACGGCTAAATCGAGCTTTACTTGTGTGTAGGCGAGGTCGGTGCTCGAGTTAGCACGCTTGAGCGCCTTCTTGGCTTCGATCCCTAGATCAGTCAATACCTTCGAGATATTCAACGATGTCTTGCCGGGGCTTTGCCCCTCGTACACCGCATCGATGAACTCCCAGTACTTGCCCTGCTCCGCTGCGATTTCACTCAGCCCCGCCAGAAGCGATGCATACTCATGCCCTTTCATCCCGAGGAGGGGGCGGTGACGGTACACGAGATTGATCCGGCCGCCGCTGGAATCGACCAGCTTATGCAACGGCCGGAAGGTTTCTCGACAGAGGGCGCACTGAAGATCGCCAAACTCGATAATCGTAATCGGTGCGTTAGGATTCCCGAGAATGTGTGCGCTTTCTGGCACGAGCTCGGTACGTGGCATCGACGCGAGTGCCCGGCGGTTGATGTTCGCGCTTTCGGCAACATGAATGGCCGCGCGGACCTGCAGGGTAGTAGCCGCGCCAGTTACGCTTAGGAGGAGAAAAGCGACGGGAAAGGTCCATTTGGGTGCGGCAGCTCTTCTTGTCGGCACCTGCGCGCTCCACTCGTGCACGGCATAGGAGAGCAGCATGATTAGCCCAGAAGCCATGCACCATAAACAGGTCACGCCGAGCTTCAACAGGGAATAGGTAATCAGATAGAGACTCATCACCAGTCCGGCTCCCGAGAGCACACGGGGCACCTGGATCCATAGCGGATGCAAGGCACCCATTATCCGAGCCATCGCCAGCCCTGCCAGAGCCATGTAGCAACCCAACCCAAACGCTGCAACGGGAATGCCTAGGAATACCGAGCTAGGATCTCGGGCGACGATATCACACCCGCTACTTGCTCCGCAGGGAATCGATAACTGCAATAGGTGCGATGCGCTCAGGAAGCCTGCTACAGACATGCCGGCTAGCGCCAGTAGCAAGGATGCCCAGTCTCGTAGTGCGCCACTTCGCGACTGTCTTTCGGACGACACGCCTGGTTCCATGCTCAGTGACGATGACATAAACACAGAAGCCCTTGCCTAGCGATTGCGACCAAATTGGAGGCCTGTGACGTGAAAAGACGCCCCGCTCGGATAGCGGGGCGTCTTCTATTCGTCAGTCCTTTCCGCGTTTAAGGCGCTGGGAGGATGTAGACGTTGAGGTTGTTGTTGCCTCGGTCGAGGGCGTCTTTCAGCGCGTTCTGATAAGTTCGAACCGCACCGGATGCGACGGTGTTGCCGTTAGCTCCGAGTGAAGCGTTGGCCTCAGCAATCAGGTTGTCGACTGTGATGTATCCGAAGCCATTGGCGCCGAGTGCACCAGGAGCCCAGATCAGCCAGCTTCCACCGGTGATGCCGTATCGAACGTTCATCTTCATCGCAGCCATCTGAGCGGAGAGCATGTTCGCCATGTTCGTCGCATTCGCTGACGTCAGCCACTTCTGGAAAGCTCCCAGGTTGGCTGGATCGAAGTGGGAACCGTTTGCATTGCGCAGGTTCAAGGCCACCAGGCAGGCAAGCGGGTTGTTTGTGTTCATCGTTGCGAGGCCGTTCTTGTTCGACCAGAAGCCAAGGGTGTGGCCGCCGCGTCCGCCGAACTGGAAGTTGGCGAAGTCGTTGCCGCCCGAGAGAACCGTGGCTGCGTAGCCGAGGTTGTCAGGAGTTCCTGATCCGTTGAGGTTGCCCGTGTAGGAGCCGCCGACGGGGTAGGACTGAACCCAGTTGCCCGTTGGGACCACTTCGGTGATCACGAAGCCGGAGCCGTCAGGGATACCCGTGAAGGAGTAGGAACCGTTG
>JBGGMI010000260.1:0-20691 GCA_041288075.1 Fimbriimonas sp. | reverse complement strand
CAGCAAGGATCGGTCGCCTACCTGCTCCAGATGACTTGCAAAAGATGGGTCCTCGGCGAGCCAGCCGACGCATTGCTGGGACACCACGATCTCGCCGGGGGCGGCGAGGGCGGCCATTTTGCGGGCGGTCGAGAGTCCCTCCCCGGCGAGCACCTCGTTGCCGCTGATGTCGATCTGGCTTTGTATCAGGCCGGAATGGATGCCGGTTCGGATGGGCAGTTGGGATGCTTTGGCGACTTGCAGCGCGCACTCGGCGGGCGACTGAACGTCGGTGAAGAAGATGAGGGCCACGCCATTGTCGCTTTCGTGAGCCGCGACTTTGCTGGCTTCGTCAGCGGAGCAGAAGGCATGGGTGCCGACCACTGCCTCGGCGAGCGCTTCTAACTGCCCAGGATCGGCAACTTCGAAGGCCACCACATGCGCAACCTGGGCGCGCTCTCGAGACAACTCAGCGGACATCAGCTCCAAGGTTTTACCTTCCCACCTCGATCTGCTTTCGCCTGCCGGATGCCCACACACGAATCAGGCCATCCGCGCTTGCGGTAACGATGTCCTTGCCGTTCGGCATGAATTGGGCGGAGAGCACCTCGCCCTGGTTGCCGTCGAGAACGATCAGCTCTCTGCGCGTCGCGGCATCCCAAACTCTTGTCGTGAGATCGCGGCTGGCGGTGAGTATCCGCTTCATGTCAGGTGAGAATCCTGCGTCGAGGACCGCTTGGGAATGGCCTTCGAGCAGGAGACTTTCTTTACCTGTAGCCGCATCCCACACTCGAGCCGTGTGATCGTCCGACGTGGTGATTGCGCGTGATCCATCCGCAGAATAAGTGACGCACCATACGGTGCGAGAATGAGCCTTTGGAGCATAGCGAATCACGGCCCCATCGACGCTCCAAAACTTTACGTCCCCCCAGAGACTTCCCGTTAGCAGGGTCTTGCCGTCAGGCGAGAGGTCGGCGGCGGTAAATCGCTCGTTGGAGTTGAAGGCGGCCACTTTGGCCCCGTTGGCCACTGCATAAACAGCTACCGAACGGTCGTCGAATAGGACGGCAGCGCGATCGCCATTGGAGCTTACATTCACTTGAACTGGCTGCGAGGTGAGATCAGAAAGCTTCATGAGCGGCCTCCACTCACCTGCCCTGACGAGAGCCCAATCTTTGCCGGGCTGGCCCGCGAGGACATACTTGCCGTCGTCGGACACGAGACCGGAGGAGGGGAGGTCGGGCAGCGGGGAGGCTCGGTAGACGCTGGTGTCCATTTGCTGGACGATTCCGCCGTCGAAGAGTGCCAGTTTGCCCGTCGGGTCCACTCTTACCCGGCCCGGCAACCCCATGGGCGTCGAGTAGTCATCCGACTCGTCGTGAAGGTAGGTGTCGAACACGCGGATGTCGAAGAAGCCGGCGAGAATTCGCTTGCCGTGAGGAGCGAAATTGACGAGGCCGGCACCGCGAATCGAGTTCTCCAGGACCAACTTGCTGTTGCGCAGTTCCCAAATTTTGCAGATGCGGTCCGAACCGACCGTGGCGATGAAGCGGCCGTTCTTGGACCAGTCGAACTGGTTCACGTTACCCCGGTGCGCCTGGAGTGAGGCCACTGGGGATCCCGTTCGGGAATCAAAGACCTCCAACCAACCTCCGCTGCTTCCGACCGCCAATTTGGTGCCGTCCGGGCTGAAGAGGGTTGAGGTTGGTAGCCCTTTCGTCGGAATCTCTTTGAGGAGCTTGGAGGTGGCGAGATCGTAGGTGAACACTCCGAAGTTGCCAATGCCCCTCGGCAGGTAGACGCCGGCTAAGAGCTTTCCGTTGGGAGAAAAGGTAGCTGCTTGAACTTGCCGCCCAGGAACTTTGATCTCTTTCTTGAGCTTTCCGGTAGCTGTGTCCCAGACGGTCAGGTTCTGATGCCCGGCGAAATCGGATGGGCTGCTCGCCAGGAGGCGGCCATCGGGGCTGAATGGCCGGAGGCTGCATGAGTGCTGGGCGGCGGGAATTTCGACCAGCTGTTTGCCGGTTTGAGCGTCGTACAGAAAAAGGCCCTCGTCAGTCGCGGCATCGAGCACGGCTCTGCCGTCGGGAGTCCAGATGGCATAGCCTAGAGACCGGCGCTCCATTGGGAAGCTCCGGAGGGTTTTCCCGGTTTCGGCATCGTAGAAGGAGAGCTTGGTGGGATAACGCATCACGATCTCCTTGCCGTCCGGTGAGTAGGCGGGTCCGTATCCCTGCTCGGGGTCCTTGATCGACAGCTCGTCGAGATGCGCCAGCCTTTCCCAGTGCCCCCACTCCCAGCCGCGGGCCGGGTGGTCTTTGGTTATCGCGAGGAGTTCGCGCAGGCGGTCGATGTTGTTTTCTTCCCAAGCGGTTTCCATCAGCTCGACGTTCGCTACATAGAGCTCGTATTTGGCCAGCTCGTTGCTGTCGTTTGCCCGCTTTGCCATCAGAACGCTGTAGCCCGCGAGGGCTGCCATGGCGATCACGATGACGCCGGCGATCGAGGTGGCGCGTAGGATGCCGCGGCGGTAGGCGCGCTTCTGACGGCGCAACTCTTTGCCCGGCATGTTCTCTTCGATCCACTCGGTGTCGAAGACCGTCTCGTAGATTCGATTCCTGGGCACGAGCATGCCGTTCTTGATCGTCACGAGGCCGGAAAGGCGGAGGACCGTTTGCAGTCGGCTGCTGCTGTCGTCCTGAACCTGCTTCTTGGCTCTAATCTTCGCGTAAAGCTGGAGAATCTCGGCTCGATAGGCGTCGATCTTGTCGGCCGATTCGAAGCCGTTCAGGACTCGGTTGGCGACGTCGGCCAGGTTAACGTGGGCCATGCGTGCCTTCTTCTCGAAGAACGTTTCATTAACGAGTCGGTCGACGCCGGCGGCCGTGTCGATTCCGCGTTGGGCAACAGAGGCGCAGAGGTTCTGGGTCAGATAGGGGTGGCCGTCGGTCCAGTAGAGGATTCTCTTGAGGATGTCGTGGGCGTTCTTGCCGAGTCCCTCTTCGAGCTGAAGCGCTTCCTCGAGGCTGAAGTCTTTGAGGGTGATGTTCTTGCCGATGTTGAACGGAGTGGTCCGCACGTCCTGGATGAGGTCAGACGGGGAGGCTACTCCGAGGAGGCAGAAGGTGAGGCGCTGGTATTCGGGGTCGAGGACGCGGCGGTTGTAGCATTCTCGGATACCTGCGAAGAATTCGTCGGCGCTAAAGGAGAGCGCCCGGGTGGCATCGACTTCGTCGATGAAGATGCAGATCGGCTCCGCGATGGTGGCCAGTGCGACTTCTCGAATGGCGCCGAAGAACCGCTGCATCGCACCGAGCTCTTTGTTCTCGGTGAAGTATTTGAGGAATTCTGCGCGCAGGCCAAGGGACCGACCGATCTCCGACAAGAGGCCGGCATACCATTGGTCGCTAGTGACGTTGCGTCCGCCGAGTTTGGTGAGGTCGATGAAGACAGTTTTGATGCCCTTCTCGTTGAGCTGCGCCATGGTGCGGACGCTGAGGGAGCTTTTGCCCATTTGGCGGGCGTTGAGGACGTAGCAGAACTCGCCCTTTGCCATGTTCTCTAAGAGGTCTCGGTCGGCCTGGCGGACGATGTAGCTGGGCGCGGCGGGCGGAAGGGTTCCGCCGGTTACGAAGAAGGTGGGCTGATCAAGGACCACGACGGCCATCGGGGTCTATGGTAGCGCTTTAGCAGGCGATTAGCGAGGGCTCTACCAAATATCGCGCACTTTATAGCCGGTCGGGAAGGGGTCGGTTGGGTCGAGCACGTAGGAGCAGAAGCCGGTGATCCAGGCTTGGCCGCTTATCGTGGGCACCACGGCTTTGTAGTTACCGATTTCGCTCTCGCTGATGAGGCGGCCGGTGAAGGTAGTGCCGAGGATGCCTTCGTGGACGAAGTCTTCGTTGAGGGCCAGTTTGCCTTTGGCGTGCAGAGTTGCCATACGGGCGGAGGTGCCCGTTCCGCAGGGAGAGCGGTCGATGCAGCCGGACCAGGTGGCGGGGTTGTCCCAATCCAGCTCGGCGGTGGAGACGATGACGGCGTTTCGCATGTGGCTGCCGTCCTTGTGCGGGGGGCCGGAGAGTTGGGCGATGGTGATTCCGGCGAAGCCGGGCTGATCCGGGTGAACTACCGGAAGCTGTTCTCGAGCGGCGGCTTTGATCATTTCGCCGAGTCTTACGATGTCGCGACCTTCATCGGGCAGTAGGGAGAGGCCGAGCTCTTGGGCGTCGGCGATGACGTAGAACATGCCGCCGTAGGCGATGTCGACGAGGACGGTGCCGATTTGGGGGACTTCGACAGGGACGTCGAGGTGGGTGGCGAACGCGGGGACGTTTTGGAACGTGACCTGCTTGACCTTGCCGCCTTCGCATTGGGCTTTGATGCGGATGAGGCCGGCGGGGGCTTCGAGGATGAGTTCGGTGACGGGCTCGATCATTGGGATCATGCCGGTTTCGAGGAGCGTGGTGGCGACGCAGATCGTGTTGGTGCCGGACATGCCGGGGTATTCGACATGCTCCATGATCACGTAGCCTGCCTGGGCCTCGGGGTGCGTCGGGGGCAGGATGAGGTTGCAGTTGGAAGCCGGGTAGCCGCGGGGCTCGTTTAGCATGCGCTGGCGCAGGTTGTCGGCCTGGCTTTCAAGGTAGCGCATCTTGTCGAACATGGTTGTGCCGGGGACGTCGAGGACGCCGCCGACGATGACTCGGCCGGGTTCTCCGCAGGCGTGGAGATCGACAGCCTGGATCATGTTCGCTAGCTTCATGAGAAGGAGTTATGCATGATATGCGTTCCCTTTATTGGGGATGCATAGAGATAAACTTTCCGCAATGAAGGTTTTGGTGGCGGACAAGTTTGAGAAGAGCGGGCTCGATGGGCTCAAAGGGTTGGGCGTCGACGTGGTGTATGAACCCGACCTCAAAGATGCTTCGCTGAAGGACGCGCTGGCTTCGTCGAAGGCCGATGTCTTGGTCGTGCGCTCGACGAAGGTGACGGCGGAGATGATCGAGGCGCCGGAGCTGAGCGTGATCATTCGGGCGGGGGCGGGCTATAACACGATCGATGTGGCGGCGGCTTCTCAGCGTGGGATTCTGGTTACCAACTGTCCGGGCAAGAACAGCCAGGCGGTGGCGGAGCTTGCGTTTGGTCTCATTCTGGCTTGTGATCGGCGCATTCCGGACAACGTGATCCAGCTTCGCGAGGGGAAATGGAACAAGAAGGAGTTCGGCAAGGCGAAGGGTCTGTATGGGCGGACGCTGGGGCTGATCGGGATGGGCAAAATCTCGCAGGAGATGATCGCTCGAGCGAAGGCTTTCGGCATGACCGTCATGGTGTACTCGCGCTGGATGACGCCCGATGTGGCGGCGGCACTGGGCATTTCTCGGGCTGAGACTCTGGATGACATTGCGCGTATGTCCGACGTTGTCTCAGTGCATGTTTCCTTGACAAAGGAGTCACGCGGGATGCTGGGGGCTTCGTTTTTTGACGCGATGAAGCCGGGAGCGACTTTTGTGAACACGAGCCGGGCGGAGGTCGTGGACCAGGCGGCGATGCTGGCGGCGGCGAAAGCCAAGGGGCTACGGCTTGTGCTCGACGTGTTCGAAGGGGAGCCGGCGGGGCGGAGACGGATTATGACGGCGAGATCCGTTCGTCGGGGGCCTATTGCACGCACCATATCGGGGCGAGCACGGACCAGGCTCAGGAGGCGGTGGCGGAGGAGGTCGTTCGTATCGTGCGCGAGTACAAGGACAAGGGGGTCGTGCCGAACGTGGTCAATGTTGGGCATGCGGAGATTGCGACGCACTTGCTAGTTGTAAGGCACGTGGACAAGGTTGGTGTGCTGGCGGACGTGCTTCAGGTGCTGAAGGACGAGGGGGCTAGTGTTCAGGAGATGGAGAACATCGTCCTTGGGGGAGCGAAGGCTGCTATTGCGCAGATTTCGCTGGACAAGGAGCTTTCGACCAAAGCGTTGGCTTCAATCAAGCGGAACGAGAACGTGTTTGACGCGAATGTTTTTCCGGTCAGCAAGGCTTAGGTTGATTTGTGGCGTTTTAGGTGGTCGAAGTTTCTTTCGATCGCTTCGAGTTGGTCGGTCAGGTTTTGCATGATCGCGTCGGGGTCTTCTTGTTCCCTTACCTGCTTGATCCTGAGGCCCAGGAGGACGCCAACGGCGCCGATCGCGATACCGAGGATAAGGTTCTTGCCGCCGCGTCCCATGTGTGAGTTTTACCTTTTGTAAGTCGGAGCGAAGTCAGATCGGGTGGGGTGAATGGGTGCGGCATTCGCACCCTAACTTTGACATTCACTGCGCAGATTGAGTGGTTCTGATTCAGGTTCGTTTGAACCTGTGCTTTTCGCGTCTTTTGATCTGCGCAGCCAGCGCCTATCCTTCCGGGTGCCTACTTACTTTGCGGAGCGTGCATGTCTTAGTAGGTTTCAAATGGCAGGTTTGTCAACCAGTTTGCTGAAAAATGCGGATCGGAGGAGATGCCCCCAGCGATGGGGGCACTACGTTGGAAAGGGCCGGAGTTGCTTTGCAGCGACTCCGGCCCTCCGTTTGTCTCAGCCCTCAAGGAGGGGTGAGATGGCTAGCGTCTGACTTCCAACGTGTTGGAAGCGGATGAGCCTCCATAGGTGGCAGTCACCGTCGTTGCCAGGTCTCTGGAAACGCGGTTGGTCGTTACGGTAACGCTACCGGTCGTCTCGCCTGCAGCAATCGAGATCGTGGCCGGGAAGACCCGGAACACGTCTGGGTTGCTTGCGGACAGCGATACCGTTGCACCACCGGCAGGGGCTGGGGCTTCGAGGGTGACGAAGATCGTTACCGAGGAGCCGCCCGTTACCGGGTTCTGCGAGAAGTTGACGGACGCGACACCCACCGCTCGCACTTCGAGTGGCGTTGTGACGACATTTGTGCCCAGCGTGGCCGTGATAGTTACTTCACGGGTGCTCGATACGCCAGTCGTGGTGATTGGGAACGTTGCGGTTGAGGAACCTTCCTCGACAGTTACCGTGAACGGAACTGCAGCAACTCCCGGTTGGCTCGACTTGAGCTTGATCGTCGCGCCGCCCGCAGGTGCAGGATTGCTCAACGTGATCGTTCCCGTTGCATTGTCCTTGCCACCAACCACCGAAGGGGGATCCACGCTGAGCGTGAAGGTGACACCGCGAACCGTCAACGTTCGATCGAATCGAGTTGTTCCACGAATCGCGCTGATCGTCACCGTCCGGTCGACCGCGATGGTCTGTCCGGTGATATCGAACTGCACCGTGCTAGCGCCGGCAGGAACGATGACTGTGGAAGGAACCGTTGCAACCGTCGTATTCGACGACTTCAGGTTCACCACAACACCGCCAGCAGGAGCGGGAGCACTGATCGTGACCACACCGGTTGCCGTGTCGCCACCATCGATGGTGGACGGGCTCAGCGTGAAGCCGGTGAGGAAGACCGCATCAATGAACAGCGTCGTCGAAACAGATTGCCTTGAATAGGTTCCCTGCTCGGGCCGCACAGCCGTGATCTTGCGGGTCGTGTTAGCGGTTTCGAAGGCCGTCTTGATGGTGAAGGTCTTGAAGGTGTCTCCCGCTTCGAACGTAAGCGTTCTCGGCGTAATGACGTAGCCGTCAGTGCCCGCATCGATGAGAATGTTCACATCGAACGAGGAACCTGCCTTACCATCTAGCACCACCCTTCCGGTAACCGTCGTTCCACCCGCAACTCGCGTTGGTGAAAGAACGATGGCCTGGAGGTTTGCTTGCGTGAGAGTGAGCGTCTGCGTCTTACCAACACCAAGGAGCGATGCTCGAATGGTTGGGAAGGTTGGAGTGCTCACGCCCTGCGTTTCGATTGCGAACACGGTCGAGGTCTGTCCCTCAGGAACGTTTACCACGCTGCCACCAGGGAAGCTGATCAGCGAAGGCGTATCGGTCGTCAGGTCAACGTTTACACCGCCTGCAGGAGCAGGTGCTGCCAACGTGATTCGGCCGCTCGACTGGTTACCACCGACAACACTCGTTGGCGAGAGGGCCAGTTGCTGGAGCCAAGGAACCACAACGAACTGGGTGATCTTGAAGCTACCTTGATAGGTCGCTTGCAGTTGCACGTTCGTGTTGACCGGAACTGGCAGGGTGTAGATCGTGAAGGTAGCTTGCGTGCCACCGCCAGGAATCGTTACCCGCAGATCAGGCTGAGTTCCACCCTGTACGAAGCTCGCGGCATTGGCATCGCTGAGGTGCAGATCAATCTCCGCGCCGCCGACCGGAGCCGGATCGGTTAGGGTCACGACGCCCTGGATCGTCACACCCAGTCCACCAGGAGCAGTGTCCGGCGTTAGGGTGATTTGGTTGATGGCTGCCAGGCCGATTCGCTGCTTGACGATGTAGCCGTCACGGACGTATTGCATCGTGACAAAGGGTAGCGGGCTAGCGACGATTGGCGGAGCATGCGTCCAGTTCACGGCCGTGTAGAGCGGGAAGAGCGAGGTCCACACGCCATAGCGGGTGGAAACGCTTTCTGTGCCCGCATTATCTGGGAAGCGCTTAAATGCCAGTGGCGAGATGAGTGCGTCGGGAAGGCTCGCGGTCGTTTGTCGAACCGTTGGAGTTCCGTCGCTCGCAAACCGCACATACCGACGGAAGGTATCCACGGAACCGAAATACCAAACGTCGCCGAATCGATCTACGTACGGCGCGTAAACGCGGTCATCAAGTGGGCCACCAATGTAGGAGCCGTACAGCAGGTTTGTCGCCGTGTCGTTTAGGACATTGATGAAGCCTTCTGCTGTGGGCAGCAGAGGAGGCTCAACTGTGTCGTTATCAGGATCGAGAGCGTCTTCCGTTGTCTGGATGCTGCCAATCGTGAATGAAGATGGCTCGTTCGGGTTACCGGCCTGGGTCGGGTCGCCGCCAGCTTCCGTATCAGGGAATTCGACGTTGTTCGGATGAACGTTGCCGGTAACGAACGCGTTTCCACGTGCGTCAACGGCAATACCTGCGGGTAGCACGCTACCCGAAGTTCTCAAGTTCGTCGAGTAGAGCAACTGCGAGGCGTCTGCATTGATCTTGCTAACGATCACGTTAGCGAAGTCTCCGAAAACCTCTCCATACACGTTTGGCGTGCGAGGAAAGTTAAAGGAGCCAGAGATACCCGTGATGTACGCGTTCAGTCCCTCATCGATCGTGAGCGTCGTGCCCGTGTTGACACTGTTGCCCGTGTAGTCGAAGTCGTAGCCACCGGCGACGTCGTTTCTGTTGCCACCGAGGAGGGCGGAATAGATCAGACTGCCGTTAGCCGAATACTTTCGCATGAACAGGTCGGAGTTGCGAAGCAACCGACCGTTCTCAAATACGCCTTGCGTCGTCGTGAAGATCGGGTTGATGGCGGTATCGACGTTTCCTGCGAAACGCACGGTGCCACCGATATAGATGCTTCCGAATCGGTCAACTGCCAGACCGCTAAGGTCGACCGTTGCCGTCCCGTTTGCGGTAACGAACTTCGTCAGTGAGTTCACTCTGAAGAAGGAGCGCGATGCGCGGTCGAACTCGAAGCGAGTGATATAGCCGGAGTTTCTTGCCGGCTGAAGATCAGGGATGTCGCTATTCGTACCACCGGCACTTTGAACACCACCAAACGAGAGTCGAACAGGCTCCGTCACTCCAGGGTTTGCATTTGGCACGATGGCAAAGGAAGCCAGCGTCATCGGCTGCTCACCACCGAAGTACAGGATTGCCTGCGGGAACGGGCTCAGGATCGTGTCAGGGTCTTGCACCCATCGCATAACAAATACAAATGGCTGCCGGGTAGGCACGCTGTAAGTGGACGCGGGTGAAAGGTTGCTCGAATCAACCGTCAGATTGGCGGGGAATTGAGTCGGGAGGATAATCCGATAGACCCCACCCTCGTTCAGTGAAATGCCCGTGCCGCTATTGTTCGTGACACGAATGTTAGTGACACCAAGGAGAGTTTGGAGGGCGGTTTTGACCTGGCCCGGGCTAGCGTTGTAGGCGAGGGGCTGGGTCGTTCCGATTCCGGGATAGGTAATAGTGAACGTTCCGCTGGTCGGCGAAGCGTTTGAGGTCTTCTTCAAATACTGAAGGTTGCCACCCGGGAAGTTGCCGGAGTTGGTGATTCCAGCGATCCAGACGTCGCCAAATGGGTCGACCGAAATCTGCATCCCGAAGTCGTTGCCCGAACCGCCGAAGTAAGCAGCATATTCGTGCACGTAGGCGTCGCCACGAAGCTTAGTGATGAAGCCATCGCGACCGCCAAAGGGCTGGAATCCGTAAGGTCCATATACGGCTGGGAAGATCGCGGACTGGGTGTAGCCAGTGAGATATACGCCGCCTTTGGTGTCGGCGGTTACTGCTCGCACTTCGTCCACGCCATTGTCGCCACCATAGTAGGTGCCGTAGATGAGTGGGTCGATGATGAGCTGCTTGGACGCATCGTAAGCACCGAGCTCGAAACCGACGACATTCTTGCCGACCAGCTTGAAGCTGGCAGGAACCTGCTTTCGCTTGCCGCCAACTATTTGGTAAGCGAAGAGCTTGCCATGCTTCTGGTTGCCAAGCGTCGTGCCCAGCACGATCTCGCCCTCCTTTACGTTCACAGCGTTGGCTCCCTTAAAAGCGAGCTTGATCTGCTTAGCGTTGGCTCCGGGGGCGACGATCAAGTCGTAGCGCGGAAGGCCTCTATCAAAATAGGAACGAGCATCGACCCCGGCATAAATGCCCTTCTGGAGAACTTCGCGGAAGCTGTCTGCGGAGCGTGAGTTCTGCCTAACGCCATCGATGTAGCGCGTGATGCTGGGTAGTTGGGAAACGCCTTTGGCGGAACCGCCAGTGCCACCTGCGAAAGACATCTGGACGACCTGTCCACTCCTGCCGGTTTCTTTCCCGCGCGTTTCCGCGCGATAGAAATCGTAGGTCATGCCTTCACGGGTCACCCACATTTCCAAACCGCTGGAACGGGCTAGAAATAGCGCGTTATCATTCCATTGGCCGGCATTCTGGATGAACCGGTGAGCCTTCTGGTTCAGCTTTTTCTGCGCCTGCGCGGGGGTCAGCGCTGGCGACTTTGTTTGGACACTGGGGCCTTCTGCCGAAGCTACGGCAACGAGTCCGAGCAATCCAAGCAAGAGTAGGCCCGGTCTGCGATTTTTAATCAAGAGCACAAGTACGACACCTCAAAACCGAGTAGAAACCGAATAATTGTTTTCACCTTCGCCCATGGGCCAAGTTTCGACAGGCATGGCATAGCCAAACCCACCCGAGACATTATAGATCAAATGCCTCAACCTGCCCTAGCGGCGTCAACTAAGTTGGAAGACGGAAAAAACGCGCAAAAAGTGCGGAACCGCTTCCAGTACCAATAGTGAGACGTTAAAATGCACGCTCGGATAACAAAAAACGTGAAAACTTCCGACGAAAATGGCACTTGATTTAAAAATCCCCTTTATTGAGCTTTCACGACAAATGCCTTCATTGTCGTAAGCATCGGTTTGTCGCCGAATTGACGCACATATCGCTCCTCCACAGCATCAACGTAGGGAGTTAAATCTTGGATGCCTCGCTCGGCGATAGAGGCGGCGAGAGGGCTGCCTTCGACGACTCCGACGGCGAGTTCTCGCGCTGACGGGGCTCTCACGTCTTTTTGCACACCTTCGATGTTTATGTTGGTGAAGCCAGCGGCGGACAGGTCGGAGCGGATCAGGTCGGGGTCGTTGTAAGAGAACGGGACCATGAGGAACATCGGCTGGTTCTCGGGAAACATCTCGGCCATCGTTTTGTGGATCACGTTCGACCAGGGATTGTCGTCGAGCTTGCCCCAAGCAGTGAAGTGGTAGACGCCTCCCGGCTTCAATACGCGTTTCGCCTCCCGATGGCCCTGCACTTTGTCGGGATAGAACATGACGCCGAATTGGCTCAGCACCGCGTCGAAGGTGTCGTCTTCGAACGGGAGCTCGACGGCGTTGGCGATCGACCAGTTGATGCGGGGGTCTTTGACGATGTCCTTCGCCACCTGGAGCATGTCAGCATTCAGGTCGGTGACTTCGAGCGATGCTTGGGGTCCGAGGGTCTTGCAGAGTTCTCTCGTCACCCGGCCGGTTCCGGCGGCTATCTCGAGCACGCGTTGCGGGTTGGTTTGCGCAACTCTTCTCGCGACATCCTCGGCATAGGGGGCGAAAGCGATCGGCCCCATTCCGGTTTCATAGTTCGCAGGAATGTTGCTAACAGAGGAGGTGAAATCTGCCATGCAGGGAAGCTACCCAATCAGGCAGTCTTTGCCTGGACCAAGTGCCTACTGCGGGCCGCGTCTTGATACATGCGCACATAGAGTCTCGCGCTGAGATCCCAGGTGAGATCTTGGGACATGCCTTCCTGAACGAGTTGCTTCCATCTTTGCGGCTCTTGGTAGGCCTCGTGGGCTCTTACCAGGGCGGCAAGGAGGTCCATCGGAGCGATGCGATCGAAGACGAATCCGTTGTGGCCCTCGAACACGGTGTCGGCGAGTCCACCGGTTTTGCGAACCACGGGGACGGAGCCGTAGCGCATTGCGATCATCTGGCCGAGGCCGCAAGGCTCGAAGACGCTTGGCATGAGGAACGCATCGCTGCCCGCGTAGACCCGCTGCGCAAGCGGGGCGTCGAAGCGTTGGATGTAGCGGAAGTGCTTTGGATACTTCTCTACGAGGGCGCGAAGGGCTTCGCACATGTCCGGCTCGCCAAGACCCTGAATGATGAGTTGGACGGGAAGGGTGAACATGGCGCGAGCGGCCTCCATGATCAGGTGGATGCCCTTCTGGCTGCTAATGCGCGTGACGACGCCAAATAGGGGGGCGCCTTTGATCGGTTTCAGTCCGACTTCTTGCAGCAACGCCATCTTGCACTCGGCTTTGCCTTCGAAGTTTTGCAAGGAGTAGTTCTTGGGCAGATTGGCGTCGGTGGCGGGGTTGAAGACGTCGGTGTCGATGCCGTTGAGGATGCCTCTGAGCCTGCCGAGGCCGTGGAGATGGCGCATGAGGCCGTCGAGCTTGCAGCCGTATTCGGGGGTCTGGATTTCTTTGGCGTAGGTTTCGCTGACGGTGTTGACCTGGTCGGCGTATACGCAGCCCGCTTTGACGAAGTTGACGCGGCCCCAGGCTTCGACCTGCTCGGGGTTGTAGAGGCTTCTTGGCAGATCGAGAGCGTCGAGGACCTCGATGCCAAAGTCGCCCTGGTAAGCGAAGTTGTGGATGGTGAAGACGGTGCCGACCTGGTCCCATACGCGTGCGTGCTTTTCGCGCATGAGGACGGGGAGGAAACCGGTGTGCCAGTCGTTGCAGTGGACCACGTCGGGGATCCATTCGAGATCTTCCATGGCGGTGAGGACTGCTTCGGAGAAGAAGAGGTGCTGCATGCCGCCGGGCTGGTAGATCGTGTCGGAGCCGTCGCTCTGGTTGAACCACTCGTCGGTACCGATGAAGCCAATCGGGAGGCCGTCGTGTTCGGTTTCCTTGAAGCTCGCCGTCTTGCGCCATGCCTGGCTCATGGTGACTTCGAAAGCGTCGAGGGTGGTGGCGAGCTCCCAGCGGGGGTCTTCCTCGATCATGCGATAGAGCGGCATGACGATCCGCACGTCGTGGCCCTGCTCTTTGAGCGCTTTGGGGAGGGCACCGGCGACGTCGGCCAATCCGCCTACTTTGGCGAACGGCGCGACCTCGGCAGAGACGAACAGAATCTTCATTGCTGGGGGGTTAGACGGTAAATTTGCTGGGAGGGTCGTAATCTTGCTGTAGGTTTTTTAGCGCACGCTTCGGCTGTTCATAACAGACCTGATTCGAGCTATGCAAAATGCGCGTTCCTTGAGAATTTGCGATGTTTAGGGCACCTGGGCAATAGAAAAGCGGCCCGTCCCTCATTTGGGGCGGGCCGCTGTGTTCCGTGGGTTAGTCGTTAGCCGCCGTTCTTGCCGCCGGCCTTTCCGCCCCGCTGGCCGCCAGCTCCGGGGCCGCCGGGTCCGCCGAACTGCTTGCGGGCCTTTTCACGAGCTTCCTTTCGCAGCGTCTCGAACTTCTTCCACTGCTCGGCGGTGAGGATCGCCTTCATGCCCTTGTCTCCCTCTTCGCGCATGGCCATGAACTTCTTGCGCATCTCGGTGCGGTCTGCGCCGGGATTCTTCTGGGCGGATTCGAACATGGTCTTCATCTTCTCGCCCATCTTCTTGTTGTGCGCCTCGATCTTCTTCTTCTGATCGGCCGTGAGGTTCAGCTTCGCGAGCACTTCCTCTTGCATCTTGCCCATGCGAGCCATGCGTCCACCGCCCGGGCCACCGGGGCCTCTCTGGCCAGGACCGCCCTGCTTGGGGCCGGCGGTTTGGGCGAACGATGCGGAGACGAGGCCGAATGCGGCACCCGCGATGATGAGCGTTGAGATCAGTTTCTTCATGTTACAAACTCTTGGGATATGGTTACGCTGAGCCTTGACGTTGGCTTCGCAGCGTTGTTCAATTAAGTTATACGCCTATCCGAGCGTAAAGTAAAACGTGGCACCCTCGCCGGGTGCGCTCTCGCACCAGATCTTGCCTTCGTGGCGTTCGACGATGCGCTTGACGATGGCGAGGCCGATTCCGGTGCCTTCGTATTCGTCGTCTCGGACGAGCCTTTCGAAGGGGCGGAAGACTTTGGGGGCGTACATCATGTCAAAACCGATGCCCTGATCGCGCACGAAGAACATGGTCTGGTTCTTCTTGGTGCAGCTACCGACCTGGATCGTGCCCCCGTTCGGGGAATATTTGCAGCCGTTCTCGAGGAGGTTCTCGAGCATGATGCGCAGGAGGCCGGCGTCGCCTTTGGCGGTTAGGCCCGGTTGGACCTCGATTTGGAGGTTTTCGTGATGCTGTCTTTGAAGGACCTCGATGCTGCAGGCCTGGGCGATGGCGCTTAAGTCGACGACATCGAGCCGAAGATCGGCGCGGCCGAGCCTGGAGAGTTGGAGGAGGTCGTCGATGAGGTCGGCAAGGCGGCGGGCGGCTTTGGATTGTCGGTCGAGGTGGCCCTTTTCGGTGTCGGTGAGCTTGTGATCGGCGTCCTGGATGAGCATTTTGCTCGTGGCCATGATGGCCCGGAGGGGGGCTCTAAGGTCGTGGGAGACGGAGTAGCAGAAGGCCTCCATCTCGGCGTTGGCGGCCATCAACTCGGCGGTTCGTTCGGCGACGCGCTTTTCGAGCTCTTCGTTGAGGGCTCGCATATGCTCCTTTTCAAGCTCTTGCTGGACTTCATGCTGGCGACGGGCGGCTTCCCGAAGCTCGATCTCGTGCAGCATCTCGGTTTGGAGCTTGAGTTGCACGTTTTTCTTGTAGAGCTCAACGAAGACTTTTACTTTTGAGCGAAGGATGTCGGGGTCAAAGGGTTTCGGGATGTAGTCGACGGCACCTACGGAGTAGCTGCGGAACATATGCTTCCGTTCTTGGCCATGGGCGGTGACGAAGATGATGGGGACGTGGCTGTTCTTTTCCCGCGTGCGGATCATCTCGGCAGCTTCGAAGCCGCTCATTTCGGGCATCTCGGCATCCATCAGGATGAGAGCGAAGTCGTCTCGCAGGAGGGCTTTGAGAGCTTCCAGGCCGGACTTGGCCAAAACCAGCTCCTCGCCCAAGGGCTGCAAGAGCGCCTCGAGCGAGTACAGGTTTTCCGGCCGGTCGTCGACCAGCAGGATTTTCGCGGTGGTTGCGCTGCTGTCTTCGACCGGTTCTAGCAAGCTAATCACTTATTTCCTCAACTGAGATAGGCTTCTTGGGCGAGGTGCATCCGGAGCAGGGCGAGGAGCCGGTCGGAATCGACCGGCTTCGTGATGTAGTCGTTGGCACCAGCGGCTAAGCACTTCTCCTTGTCTCCTTCCATAGCTTTCGCAGTCAGTGCGATTATGGGGATGTTTTTCAGCGATTCGATATCGCGGATTCGCTGCATCGTCTCGTATCCATCCATCTCCGGCATCATCACGTCCATGAGTACGACTTCAAAGTCGCCACTTTGGGTCAGTCGATTGATCGCGTCTTTGCCTCTTTCTTCAAATGAGACCTCCATTCCGTGCGATTCCAGCATACTGGTGAGCGCAAAAATGTTTCTCACGTCGTCGTCGACGACTAAGACTCGGCGTCCGGCGAGGGTGGCGTCACGGGCGGGGACTCTCGGCTCGGCCTTCTTCTCTTTCTTCTTCGATGGTCGCGGAGGTGTTGGGGAGGCTTCCTTCGCGGCTTCTCGCATGCGACGTTCGATGACTTCCCGGTTGGCGGGCTTCATGTTCTCGACGATGCGGTGAAGGAAGAGCGAGGTGCGGTCGATGAGGGGTTCGGTCGATTCCGCTCCCTTCGTGATGATGCTCGTGGCGTAGCGCTTGAGCTGGCCCTCTTCTTGCTTGCTCAGGTCCTTACCGGTGTAGATGACCACCGGAAGCTCCTTGAGGCCGTCCTTTCGGCGGATTCGCTTGAGGAGCTCGAATCCTCCCATGTCGGGGAGCGCCAGATCGAGGACAAGACAGTCGAAGGTGTGCTTGTCGAGTGCGGCGAGGGCTTCCTCTCCGGTTGCAACCGCGGTGATCTTGACGTCGGTTTCGCTGAGCAGCTCGACGATGCTGTTGCGCTGGTCGTCATCGTCTTCCACGATCAGCAGCTCGCGCATGTCTCGGTTGACGAAGTCCTGGATGTGATGGAAGGCTCCTTGCAGCGCGTCCGCCGTGACCGGCTTTTCGAGATAGGAGATGGCTCCCATGGTGGTGGCGCGGCTCTTATCGAGGACGGAGATGACCTGCACGGGGATGTGCCTGGTCGCGGTGTCTCGCTTAAGCTCGTCGAGCACTCTCCAGCCGTCCATGTCGGGCAGCTTCAGGTCGAGGCTGATCGCGTCGGGCTTGAATCGCCGGGCTAGATCGAGTCCGGTCTGGCCGTCGTAGGCGACGAGGACCTTGAACTTCTCTTTCCGAGCGATGTCTCGCAGGATGTTTGCAAAGCTGGCATCGTCTTCCACGATGAGCATCACGCGGTCCTGTTCGGTGATGTTCTGCCGGTCGTCGTCGGCAGTAAGGAGCACCATTGGCTGCGGGCGAGCCTCGCTTTCCTGCAGCGCTTCCTGGACCGCCAGGTTGGTGTCGGACATTCGGTATGGAGCCTGAACACCCTTGTATTCGAGCGGCAGGTAGAGCGTGAAGGTGCTTCCTTGGCCCGGACTGCTGTCCACCTCGATGCGGCCGCCGAGCAGTCGCATGATTTCCTTGCTGATGGAGAGGCCGAGTCCGGTGCCGCCGTATTTGCGGCTGGTCGTGCCGTCCGCCTGTTGGAATGGCGCGAAGATCAGGTTTTGCTTGTCCTTCGGAATGCCGATACCGGTGTCGGTGACGCTGAAGACCGCCAGTTGATCTGCCGGGCTCAGGATTCCGTTGTCCAGAATCACTGCTCGATCTGATTTGCCCATGGTGAGCCGGACGCTTCCCTTCTCGGTGAACTTGAAGGCGTTCCCTAGGAGGTTGCGAAGCACTTGCTGAAGCCGCTGGCCGTCCGTTGAGATGGAGCTCGGGGCGTCCGGCAAGACTTCGACCTCGAACTTGAGGCCCTTCTCGCCTGCTTGCGGGGAGAAGCTTCGATAGAGGTATTCGCCCATCTCTTCGAGTGCGACGTTGGTGACGTCGACCTCGACCTTTCCGGCTTCGATCTTGCTGAGGTCCAGGATCTCGTTGATCAGGTCCAGGAGGTCTCCGCCAGAGGCGTGGATGGTTCGTGCGAACTGGACTTGCTTTTCGTCCAGGTTGCCCTGCGGGTTGTCCGCGAGGAGCTTCGCGAGGATAAGCATCGAGTTGAGCGGGGTGCGCAGCTCGTGGGACATGTTCGCAAGGAACTCGGACTTGTATCGTGAGCTGACCGCCAGCTGCTCCGCTTTCTCTTCGAGAGCGGCCCTTGCAAGCTCTACCTCCCGGTTCTTGAGCTCGACCTTGTTGTTCTGCTCGGCAAGGAGCGTGGACCTTTCCTCCAGCTCTCTCGCCTGCGTTTCCAGTTCCACGTTCGTGCGCTTGAGCTGCTCTTGCTGAGACTGAAGCTCTTGCGACTGGCTCTGCAGCTCTTGAGTAAGGCTCTGAGACTGCTTGAGCAGCTCTTCCGTCCTCATATTCGCCTGAATCATGTTGAGGACGACGCCGATCGACTCCATGAGCTGATCGAGGAACGTCCGGTGGATTTGGCTGAACGGCTGGAAGGAGGCCAGCTCGATCACGGCGAGCACTTCCCCTTCGAAGAGGACCGGCAGCACGATGATGTTCAGCGGGGTCGCCTCACCGAGTCCGGAGTTGATCTTGATGTAGTCGCTCGGAACGTTGGTGAGGAGGATGCTCTCCTTCTCCAGCGCGCACTGGCCCACTAGGCCCTCGCCTAGGTGGTAGCGGTTCGCGAGGTTCTTTCGCTCCTTGAAGCCAAAGCCTCTAAGGAGCTTCAACACCGGCTCGCCGGTGTTGGTCGACTCGTTGATGAAGAAGACTCCGTGGTGAGCGAGGACCAAGGGAGTGAGTTGCGACATGATCATGCCGGCAACCGATTCGAGGGACTTTTGCCCCTGCATCATGCGGCTGAAGTTCGCAAGGTTTGTTTTCAGCCAGTCCTGTTCCTTGTTCTGCTCAGTCGTGCTTCGCAGGTTGGCAACCATCTGGTTGATGTTGTTCTTGAGGAGCGAGACTTCACCTTGCGCGTCGACCGTAATCGTCCGCGTGAGGTCGCCTTGGGCCACGGCGGTGGCAACGTCCTGGATACCTCGCACCTGAACGGTCAGCGAGTTAGCCATGAAGTTAACGTTGTCGGTAAGGGCTTTCCACGTTCCCGCAACATTCGGAACGTTTGCCTGTCCACCCAGCTTTCCTTCCGTTCCCACTTCGCGGGCCACGGTGGTGACCTGCTCGGCAAAGATGCTGAGCGTTTTGGTCATCGAGTTGATCGTTTCCACGAGCGCGGCGACTTCGCCTTTCGCGTCGAGCACGAGTCTTTGTTCCAGGTCTCCGTCGGCGACCGCGGTGACAACCTTGGCGATGCCTCGCACCTGGGTGGTGAGGTTGGAAGCCATGTAGTTAACGCTGTCCGTAAGGTCCTTCCAGGTTCCCGAGACACCAGGCACCTTCGCCTGTCCGCCCAGAACACCTTCCGTGCCGACTTCGCGGGCCACCTTCGTAACCTCGTCCGCGAACGTGGACAGGGTGTCGGTCATAGCGTTGATCGTGTCGGCGAGAGCGGCGACTTCACCTTTCGCCTCAAGCTTCAAGCTCTGGGATAGGTCGCCGTTAGCAACCGCGGTGACGACCCGTACAATGCCTCGCACTTGGGTCGTAAGGTTCGAAGCCATGAAGTTAACGTTGTCGGTGAGGTCCTTCCAGGTTCCGGAGACGCCGGTGACGTTCGCCTGGCCTCCAAGAATTCCTTCCGTTCCAACTTCGCGCGCCACACGAGTAACCTCGTTTGCGAACGATCGAAGCTGTTCCACCATCGTGTTGATCGTGTTCTTCAGCTCCAGGATTTCGCCTTTAACGTCTACCGTGATCTTCTGAGAAAGGTCTCCGTTCGCAACCGCAGTGGTAACCAAGGCGATGTTCCGCACCTGGTCCGTAAGGTTGGTAGCCATCGAGTTTACGGAGTCGGTGAGGTCCTTCCAGGTGCCGGAGACTCCCGGAACCTTCGCCTGACCTCCAAGCTTTCCTTCCGTACCGACTTCGCGGGCCACACGGGTGACTTCATCGGCAAAGGAGTTGAGCTGGTCGACCATGGTGTTGATCGTGACCTTGAGGTCCAAGATCTCTCCACGGGCGTCGACCGTAATCTTCTGCGAAAGGTCGCCCATAGCGACCGCGGTGGTGACTTTGGCGATGTTTCGAACCTGAGTGGTCAGGTTAGTAGCCATGAAGTTTACGTTCTCGGTGAGATCGCGCCATCTTCCCGAAACGCCCTTAACGTTTGCTTGGCCGCCGAGGATTCCTTCCGTACCGACCTCACGCGCCACACGAGTGACCTCGTCTGCGAATGAGTTGAGCTGGTCGACCATCGTGTTGATCGTGCTCTTGAGGTCGAGGATTTCGCCTTTGACGTCGACCGTAATCTTCTGAGAAAGGTCGCCATTCGCAACCGCGGTCGTAACCTTCGCGATGTTACGCACCTGGCTCGTAAGGTTCGAGGCGAGGAGGTTTACGTTGTCGGTGAGGTCCTTCCAGGTGCCGGCAACACCAGGCACCTCGGCCTGTCCACCCAGCTTTCCTTCCGTACCCACTTCGCGGGCAACGCTCGTGACCTGTTCAGCGAAGGTCGAGAGCGTGTTGGTCATCGAGTTGATCGTGTCGACGAGTGCGGCAACCTCGCCTTTCGCCTCGAGGTCGAGCTTCTGCTTCAGGTCGCCATCCGCAACCGCGGTAACGACCCGGGCGATGCCTCGCACCTGGGTGGTGAGGTTGGAAGCCATGAAGTTAACGTTGTCGGTAAGGGCCTTCCAGGTACCGGCAACGTTCGGGACGACGGCTTGTCCGCCCAGCTTTCCTTCCGTGCCGACTTCGCGGGCCACGGTGGTTACCTGCTCGGCGAACTTGCTGAGGGTGTCGGTCATCGAGTTGATGGTGTCCGCAAGTTCGGCGACCTCGCCTTTCGCCTCGAGGACGAGGTTTTGTTCCAGGTCTCCATTCGCAACCGCCGTAACAACCTTGGCAATGCCTCGCACCTGGGTGGTGA
>JBGGMI010000259.1:0-3317 GCA_041288075.1 Fimbriimonas sp. | reverse complement strand
AGCAAAGTTCTCGAGAAACTGATCGTTGGCCGAGGAAGCACAGTTGAAGTGGTGTGGAATCGCGGTGGAAAGCACCTAACAACGATCATCACCAAATCGCCGTCCCAAGCGGCCGCGTTTAGCGTTGCCGGAGACACGATTCGCTTACCGTTTACGGCGGGAAGTCCCGAGAGTCTCAAGAAGGCTTTGGAAGGGAAATCATCCGTCGTGTTAGATCTCCGCCACAACGCGAATGGAGATTACAACGCGATGCGCGAGTGCTTGGCACTGGTCGCTCCCACTGGAAAATACGGCACGTTGACTACCGACAAGAAGGAAAAGCCGGCGTTGCTGGTGGTCGAGAAGGGGGCTTCCAAGCCGATTTCCATGACCCTCCTCGTCGACGACACAACCTCCGGCGCGGCCGAGATCTTCGCCTTAGCCTTGTCCAGCAAGAATAAGGCCACGCTCAGCGGCACGACGATGGGTGGAGATCGCAGCGTACGCCAGGTCGTTCAACTACCGGATGGAACCGGCTACACACTGGTGACCGCCATCTACAAACCGCAAGTTGAACAGAGCACGATTCTGGCCCGCGGAGAAACCCGATGAAACTATTCTCGAGAGCCGCCTGGTTCGCCGTCCTAGTGTTCGGTTTCTTCATGTTTGGCTACTCATGGCGAGATCTGCAAAACCTTCAGACCCCGTCTCCCAGGGCCATCAAAGCTCTCTTCGGGGTGAAGAGCACTCCCAAGGCTTCGCCGGAACAGGTCTTCCAGAGCAACTACAGCCGAATTCTTGCCGACTACTACAAGCCGGTCAAGGCGAATGAGCTGAAATACGCGGCGATGGAGGGGCTAATGGCCTCGCTCGGCGATCCTCACACGGTTTTCCTCCCGCCACAAGCCGCTCAAGCATTCCAAGACGAAACCAAGGCTAACTTCTACGGAGTGGGAGCCCGTCTCTCGCCCGACACGGCGGGAGCTCGTGTCGCCACGGTCTTTGAAGATGGTCCTGCATACGCCGCAGGGCTTAGAGCCGGCGACATCGTTACCGGAGTCAACGGTAAATCCGTCGCCGGAGAGACGATCGACAAGATTGTCGATGTCGTTAAGGGGAAGGAAGGAACGACCGTGAATCTCACGGTGCTCCGCAAGGACGCCCCCAAGCCGCTCAAGATTACGATCACGAGGCGAAGGGTCACGATCCCGACCGTTGAAGGGAAGTTCTTCGCAGATTCGGGCGTTGGCTACATGAGCGTACTCGGCTTCTCCGAGCCGACCGCACTTCAATTCGATCGTGAGCTCAAGAAGCTAGAACAGAACAAGCTCAAAGGCTTGGTCATCGACCTTCGCGGAAACCCTGGTGGACTTCTCGAGACGGCAGTCGACATGCTGAGCCGGTTCGTCGACCAGAAATTGGTCGTGAGAATGAAGTTCCGCGGCGGCCAAGAGGAAGTTGCCTACACCGAGCGCGGACAGCTTCACAACTTCAACTATCCCGTTACCGTGCTCATGAACGAGGATTCCGCCAGCGCATCCGAGATCTTTGCCGGTTGCTTGAAGGACTACGGCAAGGCGACCCTCGTGGGCACGCACAGCTATGGCAAGGCTTCTGTGCAAAACGTCTTCCCGCTAGTCGATCAGAGCAGCGCAAAGATCACGATCGCTCGTTACTTCCTGCCCATCACGCCATTCTTTGGTCGTAAGGTCGACGAGGACAACGTGTTCGTGAGTGGCGGACTCGAGCCTCATGTCAAGGTAGAGTTGGATCTGGATAAGGATCCGGAGCTCGGTGATCCTAAGACGGACAGCCAACTTCAGAAAGCGATCGAGGTTATCCAGCAGAAGAGTCGATAACAATGGCGACGAAGTACAAGATCGATGGCGCATCGAGTGGGCTGGTAGAGCTCCATGCGCCCGATCTGTACCTTCCTGATGAAATTGCCGTCCCCCTGTCATCGCTCAACGAGCTTGATGACACAGCCTTAGCTCTGTACCATCACAGCGGCTATTTGGCCATCGAGAACGTGTTCAGCCAGGAGGAAGTCGATGCAGCTCGAGAGGGCCTTGCTCACCTCGTATCCGGCGGCAATCCTGACTACGACGACATCTACTACGAGCGGTTTGCCGCGGAGCGGCTGGACGATCTATCGCTCGACGATCGAATCGACGCGGTGAGGAAGCTCGCTTACTATGTGGAATTCGATGCGCGATTAAAGGCGCTCAGCCACCACCCAAGGATATTGGGCGTGGTGAGCCGATTGCTCGGCGGGCACGAGCCATGGATGTTTCAGGACATGGGCATGTTGAAGCCACCGGGCGGGCGTGAAAAGCCTTGGCATCAGGACAAGGCTTACTTTGACTTTCCGGTCGACACCCCGGTCGTGGGAGTCTGGGTCGCCTTAGATCCAGTAGGTCCTGAGAACGGCTGCATGTTCGTCATGAAGGGCGCACACAAGCTCGGCCCAGTGATTCACTTCAATCGGCGAGACTGGCAAATCTGCGACACCGACGTCAAGCAGCTCCGAAACGGTTCCCAATTGCCTAGCGTTGCCGTACCGCTCCAACCGGGTGGCTGCCTGTTCTTTGATGGATTGCTGCCTCACGGAACACCCACCAACCAAACCAACCTCCGTCGCCGCGCGCTCCAGTTCCATTACGCTCCGTCAGAGACGCAGAAGGTGCCCACGGAAGACCGGATGGCGCTCTTCGGCAGCGAGGGCAAGAACGTCAGCTGCTAACTGCCACATCTCATAATTAAGGGATGTCCTCCTACCCCGGCCCCAAGTCTGCGGCCATGCTCTCCGAACTCGAACGGTACGTGGTTGCCACACCCCAGCCGTTCGCGATTGACTTGGAGAAAAGCCAGGGCATGTGGCTCGCCACCGTCGACGGCCAACTCATGTTCGACTGGGCCGGCTACTACGGATCGAAGCTGATCGGCCACAACCATCCCGGATTGTATGAGCCTTCGTACTTGCGACGGCTCTCCCGAGCGGCTAACAACAAGGTCGCGAATCCCGATTTTCTGACGCAGGAGTGCCTCGACTATTACCGCATGCTCTACCGAGTTGCGCCCGAGGTGATGCAAGGACCGGGCCTCGAGGTCTACGCCGTCAATAGCGGAGCGGAGGCGGTTGAGAACATGATGAAGTACCTCGTCGCCAAGTTCAACCACAAGCGAATCAGCAAGAATCGGCCAATCACTCAGCGTCGGTTCCTCTACTTCGACAAGGCGTTTCATGGTCGAACGGTCTTCGCGTTGAACGTGACGCAAACGATCGATCCCGTTGCCACGAAGGACTTCCATGGCCTCCTCGGCGGCAACATCATGCT
>JBGGMI010000258.1:0-26603 GCA_041288075.1 Fimbriimonas sp. | reverse complement strand
TGAGCGCCTCGATGTCCTTGTGTTCGAGCGCCCGATATTCCGCGTCCTTAGGAATCGGGAACGGATTCTCGTAGTCCTTAAGGTCCCTTTCCAGGTCGACCGCTTCTCCACCTTCGGTGAATCCTTCGATCATCAGGAAGTCTTTGAGAGCTGGAAAGTCAGTCGGGCAGCCCGGAAAGAAGTGGCCGCAGTCCGTGCCGAAGGTTAGCTGCGCGAAGCCCCTGTTGCGGAGCGTCCTTTTGACTTCGCTGATGAGGTCGATGCCGTAGTGTGGATCGCAGAAGGCGAGCAGGCTCAGGACCGCCGTGTCCTTGTCCGGCCCCTTGTACAGGCTGGCCGCCGACTTCTTCACCGAAGCAAACCCAAGAATCTCGCCATCCGCCTCCTCGATCATCGACGCGCCCCAGTCGAAGACCGGACAATCGACTGTTTTGATCTTCAGCAACTCGCCATCAATCCGGTACCGCTCGGGCGCGAAGCTGTTCCAGAAAGCTGCGAGGCGGTCGAAGTCGGCGTCCCGGAAGTTGCGCTTCATTGCTGTTCTCTTTGCACGTAATTGATGCGAAGGTCTCGCACCATGCTTTGGATGCGCCGCTTATCCTCTTCGTCGAGACGGGACTCGAGCTGCTGGGTGAGAAAGGCCGTGATGTCGATGGCAACCCGCGCCTCCGCCAAATTCGGCTCGAGCTTCCCGGTCACGGGGTCGTGCTGCAGGCCGAGCTTTTGCCAGGACACGCCCGACATCTGCTCGATCATGAACATAACGAGATCGTAAACGCTAAGCGGTGCTTTTTCCTCTTCCATTGCGCCTGTTTTGGAAGGTACCCCGCATCCGGGATGATGTTCTGATGGGTGATTTTTGATGATTGAGGCGAGGACACCAAGTTCACCAAGGATTCACCAAGACCACCAAGGGATTGGAGCCTCAAACTTGGTGAACTTCGTGGTTCTTGGTGTCTTCCCCTAGCACTCGCCGTTGACAGCAAGGCTGACAGGTTAGCGCAGGCACGGAGCCTGCGACTACAGGACTCCTGTCAATACTTGACCGTCTTTAGCGCTGCCGCAACGATCTTCTCGACCGATGGCAACACGTACAGCTCCAACGGCTTCGCCCACGGCACCGGCGTATCTAGACGCGTCACCCGAACAGGTGGGGCGTCCAGGAGTTCGAAGGCGTTTTGGGTGATGCGGGCGATGAGCTCGCCGGCGAAGCCGCAGGTCATCGGGGCCTCGTTGACGACCAACACCCGATTCGTCTTTGCAATCGACTTGTAGATCGTTTCCTCGTCCAGAGGCACCAGCGAGCGGATGTCGATAACCTCCGCGGAGATGCCGAACTTGTCTTGAAGCTCTCGTGCCGCGTCGAGGCACTGGTAAACGGTCTGGCCGTAGCTGACCAATGTGATGTCGCGGCCTTCCCAGCGGATGGCAGCCTTCCCGAGCGGCACGATGTAATCCTCGTCGGGCAAGACCTCTTCGATGTTTCGCTTGCGATAGAGCTCTTTGATCTCGTAGAAGATCACCGGATTGCCATCGCGCAGAGCCGCCTTCAGCATCCCTTTCGCATCGTGCGGGGTCGAGGGGCACACCACTTTCAAGCCAGGCGAATTGCAGAACCACGCTTCGTTCATCTGGCTGTGGTACAGTGCGCCACCACTAAAGGCTCCAGCCGGACCTCTTATAACGATAGGCATCGAGGTCTTGCCGGCGGTTCGATACGTATACGTCGCCAGCATGTTCACGATCTGGTCGAAGCCGCAGGAGATGAAGTCGATGAACTGCATCTCGGCCATCACGGTTTTGCCGCCGAGCGCCATTCCGATGGAGGTGCCGACAATCGCTGCTTCAGAGATCGGTGCGTCGATGACTCGGCCCTTGCCGTACTTGTCCTGAAGCCCGGTGGTGACGCCGAACGCGCCGCCGAGGATGCCGATGTCCTCGCCCTGGCAGATCATGTTCGGGTTGCGCTCCATCTCTTCGAAGATGGCTTCCTGCAGCGCGGTCAAGTAGTTCCTCTTCACGCCCGTTTCCGGGGTGGTTGCGACGGCGCTCATTGGCTCTCCTTGAAGACCCACATGGCGGCTTCTTCGCTTTCGGGCAGGGCGGATTTGAGGGCGAAATCGACTCCGGCGGACATGTATGCCACCACTTCGGGCGGGAAGTCTGTGTCGCGCACTTCCATGGCACTCTTATGCTCCGCTCCGAATTCCAGCGACTGCTCTTTCGTGATGTGCCCGAGTTCCAGCAGGCGTTCTTTGCAAACGTGGATCGGATCGCGCCTTCGCCCTTCTTCGATCTCTTCCTTGGTGCGATATTTGTCCGCGCGGTCGTTGTCGTGGTCGCCATGGCCGTAGGCTCGGAAGGTCTTGCACTCCACAATGCTCGGCCCCAATCCTGCACGTGCCCGATCGACCGAGATCATCACCTTGTCGTACACGTCGAATACGTCCTGGCCGTCCGCGATCAGACCGGGAATTCCAAATCCATCCGCGCGCCGCGCGAAGTCTTCTAGCGGATATTCCAGGTAAGTCGGCGTGCCGAACGCCCACTGGTTGTTCTCGATGATCGTGATCACCGAGAGTTTGTGAACGGCCGCATAGTTGATCGCCTCGTGGAAGATTCCTTGCGCAGTCGAACCCTCTCCGTTGTACGTCACCGCAACCGCGTCGCCACCGTCCAACCGATCCGCATACACCACACCCGCTGCCGCAGGAATCGTGCCGGCAAGCATGGAGGTGGAGCAGATGATGTGCTTTTGCTGGTCGCCGATGTGCGACCAGTTATCGCGAGCACGTCCGGGCGAGTCGACTTTGCCCCAGACCTGCGCGCAGACCTCTTCGATGCTCATTCCCATGCGGTCCTTCTTGTCCCACTGGAACTTGGCGTCCTTTAGGAAGAACGCGGGCATGTCGCGGTGGATCGGGGAGAGCCAGTCGTAGGGTCTTAAGCCATAGACGGAACCGACTAGGATGGCTTCCTGGTTGTGCGAGGAATAGAGGGTGCCCGTGAGCTTGCCTTTTTTCTTCTCTTTGATCAGGCGAACATCGAAGTATCGCGCCAGGTAGAGCTGGCGCAGCATCTCGAGGCAATCTTCTTTAGAAAGGTGATCGCGCGGCCGCATAGTGGCTGGTTTGCCCTCGGTCCGTGCTGCCTTCTCCGCGGTTGCGGTTCCGGAATGGGCACTCAAATTTGAATTGTCTCCCGTTGAGCGGTTCAACCGTTAAAGATTACCTAATTGAAGCTATCCGAATCCGCTTCTCCTGTCCGATAATGGTTAGGGGCTACACATGATTGCCGAAAGGAGACGGATCGGGGACATTCTGATTGCGCGGGGGCTGATCACACAACGCCAGCTCGAGGACGCCCTGGATTTGCAGCGCCTC
This sequence comes from Fimbriimonas sp., assembly GCA_041288075.1. GTDB lineage: Bacteria > Armatimonadota > Fimbriimonadia > Fimbriimonadales > Fimbriimonadaceae > Fimbriimonas. The sequence continues at coordinate 23,220 of JBGGMI010000258.1, read as the reverse complement.
ACCCCCGCTCCGCTTGACTCCATTCTCACCCACCTCGGCTTCGTCGAAGAAGAAGCCCTCGTGGACGCGCTGGCAAGCGAGTACGGCGTGAAGCCCTGGAACCTGCGCGTGAACCCGCCGGACCCGCGAGCGGTCGCCAAGCTGCCAGGGGACGTCGCACGCTCCTACAAGGTCTTGCCCGTCGGAATCTCAGGCGAGACGCTGTTCCTAGCGATGGCGGATACCGAGGACATCGAGGCACTCGACCTCGTTCGCTACCAAACCCGGATGAAGGTGGAGCCCGTCCTAACCGCGCGCCACAGACTCCTGCAAACCATCCGCGACCTGCACGGCGGAGATGTTGCGGGAGCCGGCAACGAGCTCGGCAACCTCGCGACCCAAGCGGCGCTCAACGTCAAGCCCCGCTCCGCCCAAACACAAGTCGACGATCCCTCCGTTGACTCCGCACCCGTCGTCGGCCTGGTGACGCAGATCTTCCAGGACGCGATCAAGGCGGGAGCGAGCGACATTCATATCGAGCCGACCGCCACGAAGATCGAGCTGCGCTATCGAATCGACGGCCGCATGCGGAAGATGAGCGAGCTTCCGGCTTCGTTGCTTCAAGCGCTGACCATTCGAATCAAGATCCTCGCCGAGTTGGATATTTCCGAGCACCGACTGCCGATGGACGGACGAATCGGGATGTCCTTCGAGGATCGGAAGGTCGATCTTCGGCTTTCGGTCGTTCCCTCGCACCACGGCCCGCGCATGGTGATTCGGATTCTGGACCAGGTGCGAGGCTTGAAGCAGCTTAACGAGCTTGGACTCTCGCGCGAGAACCTGAAGCTCTTCCGCCACCTGATTACCCGCCCCTACGGCATGTTCCTCGTCACCGGCCCAACCGGAAGCGGCAAGACGACGACGCTCTACGCCGCCCTCATCGAGGTGCGCGACGCCAGCATCAACGTCATCACGGTCGAGGACCCGATCGAATACGAGATCGACGGGGTGAGCCAGTCGCAGATCAATGAAAGCATCGGCGTGACGTTCGACCGGCAGATCATCGCCCTCATGCGGCAGGACCCGGATGTGATCCTGGTGGGCGAGATTCGGGACGAGCCGACGGCTCAAGCAGCGGTCCGCGGAGCCCTCACCGGCCACCTGATGCTGAGCACCCTCCAATGCAACGATGCCCCCAGCGCAATCCCACGCCTGATGGAGCTCGGCATCGACCCCTACCTGCTCTCGACGAGCCTCGCGGGCCTAAGTGCGCAACGGCTGGTGCGAATGCTCTGCCTTCATTGCAAGACGACCCGGCCAATCACGCCCGAAGAGGAACATATCTTCGGGGTCTACGGAGTGCAGGCACCAAGGGTAATGCCGCTCCAAGAAGGCTGTCCGGAGTGTGGGCACGTCGGCTTCAAGGGGCGCAACGCGCTGCACGAGATCTTGCCCGTAACGAACGAAGTCTCGCAGCTCATCGCGAGTCGTGCGTCCGTCGAGATGCTTCGAGCAGCGGCTGGCAAGGCGGGGTACGTGCCGATGCAGCACCGGGCACTTGAGTTGGTGGTGAAGGGCGCGACGACGTTCGAGGAAGCGCAGCGCGTAGTGGCGTTCGACCCGGATTACGGGATTTTCTTAGGGCACGGATAGCCAAGTCCGAAACCTCGGACAACACCCGCGGGCACAAGCCATCCCGTGACTACATTTCGGAAAGTTATCGCTCGCTGAGCGCAAGACGAATCTTCTGGCGGAAATCGATAACTGAGTCGATTTCCGTCCGGCTCGGCTCTTTCCGCCCGCGGCCCGCGATGAAGTCACTCATCACGCCGGTGCCGTCGTGATCATCATCGAGACCCAGTAGGTGTCCGAGCTCGTGCGCGATCACCCGGCCGACTTCGTCGCCACTGATCCAGCGGCGGCCGACATCGGTCCGCACATAAATCACGCCCGTCACGCGAGCTCCCGACTGGTTGCCCTGCCAATAGAAGTGCCGCTGCGCCTTGATGAGGCCCTGCGCCTGATCGTTGCTCTCGATCCTACGAACGAACTTGATCTGGATATCCGGCTTTTCGCCCTTCGCCGCCAGCGTAAACGGGCTGTCGTCGATGCTGTTGCTCCAGCTATCGAGGCCTGTCTTCACGCCATCCTCCCAATCGTAGTCGTCTCCCAGCAAAGTCGATTCGTCGACGCCGATCGTGACAGTGGAAAGTAAGAGACCTCGAAGGAGCGCGGTGGACTTGGACTTGTTCTTTTCCTCCAGCGCACGCTTGTACGTCCCCATCGCATCGTCGTTGATAAGCGAAGATGCGGCGACGATAGCTGCCACGGCGAGGGCGCCGATGCAGGAGAGAGCGCGAGCGAGTCTGGGCATGTCCTTCCCTTGAGTTACGCGTGGACTATTCCGCAGTTTTGGCCCGCGACCGGGTGCCTGGTGACTTGTGTGAAAGTTTTCGCAAGAACGGGCGGGTAGGCTCGATTCAGATGTTGAGCCTGATAGCTGTGGCGGCCATTTCGGGTCAGCGCCAAACCGTCATCGAATCCCCCTACCGGCAGAACAAGCCGCTCGCCATCCGTTCCGTCGAGAGGGACTCCCAAAGCATTCCGCGCTTCGGCGTGCTCGAATTCCGAGTGAAAATCGAGGCGTCGTACGACAACCCCTTCGACTCCACCCAGTTCACCCTCGACGCCCGCGTGACGCCCCCCATCGGCGACCCCTACGTCGTTCCCGGCTTCCTCTATCGCCCCATGACGCGAGAGCTGGCAGCGGACGAAGAACAGGTGAAGCCCTCCGGAGAAGCCGAGTGGCGCGTCCGCTTCAGTCCCAAGATCGAAGGCGTGCACCAGGTGCGGATGACCGCCAAGGATAAGAGCGGAACCGTCACCGCCGAGCCGATTTCCATCACCGCCACGACAGCCAACCGCAGGGGCTTCGTGATGGTCTCCCCGAAGGACTCCCGCTACTTCGCTTTTGCCGACGGCACCTCCTACTGGCCGATCGGCACGAATATCTGCTGGGGCGGCGGCAAGGGCACTTACTCATACGACGACTGGCTGCCCAAATACGCGGAGAACGGCGTCAACTACGGCCGCTTGTGGCTTTCCCCCTCCTGGACCTCCTTCGCGCTCGAACAACCCGGCAAGGCTGCGGAAGGCAAGGGCATGGGTCAGTTCGACCTTGGCAACGCCTGGCGACTGGATTACGTGATGGACCTGGCGCGCCGCCACGACATCCAGATGATGCTCTGCATCGACTCCTACAACATCCTCCGCCCCCGAGACGCTCATCCGTGGTGGGAGAAGACGCCCCACAACTCCGACAACGGCGGCCCCCTCAGGATTCCGACGGACTTCTGGTCAGACGAGAAGATGGAGAAGTTTTACAAAGACAAGCTCCGCTACATCGTCGCTCGCTACGGTGCCTACTCCAACACGATGTCCTGGGAGTTCTGGAACGAGGTCGACCTCACCGACGATTTCGAAGTGGCGCGAGTGCGGGATTGGCACCGGCGCATGGCTCAGTACCTGAAGAGCATCGATCCCTACGACCACATGGTGACCACTAGCGCGGCCAGCACCATGGGCTTCCGCGAGCTAGACATGCTGGGCGAGCTCGATTACTTCCAAACCCATCACTACGGAGGCGACCCCGCGCTGACGACCGTCATTCAGCAATCCCGCAAAGGCGGCCAGGGCCGGCCCCATTACGTCGGCGAAATCGGTGCCGATGCCTCGGGAGCGCAGGATGATCCGAAGGGCTACCAGGTGCACGACCCGATGTGGGCCGCAATCGGCACCGGGTCATCCGGAACCGCGATGTCCTGGTGGTGGGACTCCCTCATCGCGCCAAACAACCTCTACTCCCTCTTCGCTCCCGTGGAAGCGTTCGTGAATGACGTCGATTGGCAGGCGGAAGGCTTCAAGCAGACCACGCCCACCTTCGCCTTCCAAAATCCCCCGAAGGTCGCGCCGGTAAAAGACCTCGTCTACCGAGGCGGTCCCATCGAGTGGCGAGCCTCTAGCCTTAATCAGCCGCTCACGGTGACGATCCGAAACAGCAAAGTATCCGGCCCCGCCGCCCTTGCGGGCATCCAGCACGGCCTCGGCAACCATCGCGATCTCAATAACCCCGTCACCTTCGACGTCCAGCTCGACAAACCCACGCGCTTCGACGTGGAGGTAGGCGACGTCTCCGGCTACGGCGGCGCGAACCTCCGCATATGGCTCGACGACAACCTCGTGCTGAGCAAAGACTTCACCGACCCGGACGGCGATGAGAAAACCGACACCCTGAAACAGTTCGCAGGTGATTACGGCTTCACGATCCCCGGTGGGCGGCACACTGTCAGAGTTCAGAACACCGGCAGAGACTGGTTCATGGCCGGCTTCCGCTTCACGGGACTCCTGCGGCAGACGAAACCGGCGATTCAAGCTTGGACCGTGGTCGGTGAGACAAAGGCGTTGGCGTGGCTCAGGCGCGAGAGCAGAGATTGGCTCACAGCCGAGAAAGGGCAACCCGGAATGGCGGCAGCCTCGGTGATGGGCCTGACCGGACTCGCCTCGGGGCCGTGGAAAGCGGAGGTTTGGGATACCTGGTCCGGCAAAGTTCTGTCGACGAGCACGATCACCGTTCCGGTCTCAGGAAGGGTTCGCGTGAATGTGCCGGCGTTCGCCGGTGATATCGCCCTGAAGTTGAGCAAACAATGATTCCCGATCGCTTCGACTTCCTTGTCATCGGCAGCGGCCTCGCGGGCCTGACCTATGCGCTGCACGCCGCCAAGAAAGGCACCGTCTGCGTTCTCACCAAGGGGGACGTGACGGACTCCAACACGAACTGGGCGCAGGGCGGCATCGCTGCGGCCGTCGGCGAAGCGGACTCGTGGGAGATGCACGAGCGGGACACCCTCATCGCCGGTGCGGGCCTATGCGACGAGAAAGCTGTTCGCCACCTCGTCCAAAACGCTCCCGCCGCCATCGAGTGGCTGATGAGCCTCGGGACCCGATTCGATCAAGCGAACGGCGAGCTCGCCCTTGGCCGCGAAGGCGGACACAGCATGAACCGTATCGTCCACCACGCGGACAAGACCGGATGGGAAGTGGAGCGGGCGGTTGTGGCGGCGGTGAGGCAGGAGCACAACATCACCGTCCTCCCCCACAGCTTCGTGTCACACCTGCTCGTGGAGGACGGCCGCTGCGTGGGCGTTGCCGCCGAGGTCGACGAGGTAGGCGCGATGGCCTTGAGCGCGCGAGCCGTGATGCTCGCGACTGGCGGCTGCGGAAGGATGTACCAACACACCACCAATCCACCGGTGGCAACCGCCGACGGAGTAGCCCTTGCCGCCGCCGTAGGTGCGGAGATTCAGGACATGGAATTCATGCAGTTCCATCCCACGACCCTCTACCACCCGCAAATGAGAAGCTTCCTCATCACGGAAGCGGTTCGCGGCGTGGGTGCCACCCTGCGAAACCATCTTGGCCGCCGGTTCATGTACGACTACGACCCGCGCCTCGAACTCGCCCCTCGCGACGTCGTTGCGCGTGCCATCGATGCCGAGATGAAGAAGCTCGGGACCTGGTGTGTCTATCTCGACATGGCCCACCTCGACCCAAAGCTCATCCATCACGAGTTCCCTACCATCTACGAGAAGCTGGCCAGCGTCGATCTGGAGATCGACAAGGACTGGATTCCGGTGGTCCCCGCTCAACACTACTCGTGCGGCGGAGTCAGCACCGATCTCGAAGGGTGCACCTCGATTCCAGGACTGTATGCGGCAGGCGAGGTAGCGAGAACCGGGGTGCATGGCGCGAATCGTCTCGCCAGCAACAGTCTCCTGGAGGCGATCGTGTTCTCCCTCTCCGCCGCTAAGACCTCCGCCGACGATCCCATGCCCCGCGCGGTCAAGCGCTCCGTGCCTCCTCGCCGCTGCGTCACCGAGGCCGAGTCCATCCGCATCCGCCGCGCGCTCCAGCGAACCATGACGTCCGAAGCGGGCATCGTGCGCACCTTCGCTGGTCTGCATGACGCGGAGAAGGAAATCGATGGCTTACTGGGCGAGTACGAGAGCGAGGCCACGGCACCCTATTCGCAGCACCCCCTCGAAACGCATAACCTTCTGCTGGCCGCAGGAAACGTCGTTCGAGGAGCGCTGGCCCGAAAGAGCAACGTGGGGCTTCACTTTAACGCGGATTTGGCCCAAGCTTCGGCTCCGAATACCGCGGAACCCGGGCCGCGTCAGGAGGCCCCTTAGCCCAGCTCGGGATCGAAAGCTCGGCCTCGCACGTACCCGCCGTTTCCGCCGTGTAGTGGATCTCCATCAGGCCCAGCACGCTGGTGATGTCGAACTTCACGAGGTTCTTCAGCGGCTCCACCTGAACCGGGAAAGCGCAGGCGAGAGTGAGTATCGACGGCTTCGCCTCCGCCGCCGTCCAGGTGATCGCCCATTGCTGTTCCTGCTTCGCCAGCCGAACCGGCCCCTCGCTGAACACTCGAATCGGACTCAGCAGATTGCTCGCAAAAGACGTGTCCTCCACAAGTGGCCAGGACAGCCCGAACAGCCCCCGCCTCAGGCCCACGAGCGGCTCCAATAGCTGCGCGTCCTCCTTCACGACGCCGCTCCGCCGCTTCCAGATCGCCAGCCCCCGCTCCGCCGCCAATCCCGCCTGAAACATAGCCGCGGTGAGCCGCCGGTTTGCTTCAGGGCATAGCGTCCCCGCAATCGCCGCCAACGCAGCCGCCCGTCTCGCCTTATCGGCGTCTTTCACGGCCGGCAACCAGGTCGACCAATCCTGAATCCAGGACACGGAGGTCAACAGCGAATTGGCTTCGCTATTCGGCTTCGCCGTCGTGGCGATCGCCTGCATCAGCAGCGCATGTGCCGCTGTCAAATCGAGGTCGTTGCCGGCGCTGTCGAACGGAAGCTTCTGCCCCGTCCAACGCTCCTGCGTGTACTCCGATTGCGCCAGGAATTCCGCCAGCGTGTCCTCTGCGGCCTTGCGAGTCAGTACATCCCGCCCACCGGTTAAGCTCTCCAGGGCTAGCTCCGCCACACCGTTGATGTCCTGTGGCGAAACGGTGCCGATCGGATAAGGGAGGGAGGCACCCAGAGCCAGGCAGCGGCCCGCCGGCACACGCCGCATAGGAAACCTCAAGCTGATCTCCGTGCCTTTCGCAATCCGCACTGGCCCTTCCTCGGTGCTGATCTGAGTGGCCTCGCTTTCGCTGAGAATCTTTATCGGATAGCCCCCGAGCTGTGCAAACTGTGCCCCCACCGGAATCACTGCTCCCGGATGATCGAAGTGCCACGTCCCCTGAACTGACGCCAGGTCACTCTCGACGTCCAGCTTCGTCAGCGCCGGAGGCATCGAGCTCCAAAGTGCCTCCTGCTCCTTCATCACCTTCGACAGCCCACCAAGAGCTGCGGCGGAGTTAGCCGAATTGGGTTTCGTTCCCAGCGGCAATCCAAGGCGCACCCACCCACTGAAGTCTAAAGCGGTACTCACCACCCAGGCACCTGGCTTCCCTTTGATATCCAACGCAGCCGGACCACCGGGAAAACCGAATGCGAACGCAGGCTGGTTATCGCGAAACGAAAGCGCAAGCCAGCTCGAAGGCGGAGTCGGAACCCCGTTCGTCACGCTCCCTTCCGTCCAAGTCAAATAAGGTGCCGCAGTAGACCCCACCCGCAGCCGCATCCCCATCGGAAAATACATCGACACCCCGGGCGCGAACAGGTCGAATCGAATCTTCTGAGGGCACCAGGCCGCTTTGTCCAGAATCACCGTCGAGCCGGTGGGCGAGATGCTTACAGGCTTCCACGTCTTGGAAACGGTGATAAACCGCAGCTTGTCCGCCGCCGGCTGTTTCGCGGAAAAGCCTTCTTTGTCAATAGACAACCCAGGCAGCGTCGGATATTCGGAATAGCCAAACCGCCCAAACCCCTGCCCCAAGGACAGCGCGGGCAACGCCACGACTAGCAGCAAGCTAGAACGAAGCGCCAAGGACCTGCAGACCAATACGGCCAGTGCTCTTCGACCAAACCAACCCAATCTCACGGCCGCTGATCACATAGCCGACGCCAAAGGAGTAGTCGAGGAAGTCGTTGGAGAGATACCGCTCCAGGGTGTAGTAACTGCTGAACCACCAATTGCCGGTGACATTGAGTTTCAAGTCGCCAAAGAGACTCATGCGGTCCACATCGATGCTCTTGTTTCCGTAGACGTGGAGCCTAAACTTGTCCGTGTCGTAACTCGCATCCAGTCCAAATCGGTTCTTGCCGAGGAAACGGTCGTTGTAGCCATCCCGCAGATAGGAGTAGGTTCCGGTGAGTCGCAAAGAGTCGCTGAATCTGCGCGTAAGACTCGCCTCGCCCATCATCGTCAGCCCGTTCACGGTATTGCGCCCGGTCAGATGGGCGAGCGATAGGCCCGCATAGAAGGTGCTGCGGTTATCCAGTTGGATGGGAAGCGACTGGAATCGCGCTCGAAGTCCGACCGCCGACTGGCTCGAGCCGAGCAAGGTGTTGGAGCTCTCTTGAGCGGTAAGTCCCACGTACAGCCTCACAGGCAAATTGCCGAGCTTGGTCGGGTCCTTGTCCGCCGCGAACGACATATCGCGCGTGGTCCTTCGGATGCCCCGCAGCGTCTGGTTCATGTTGCCATTGAGGCTCATCGAGAAACCGTCATACGACCGGTTGAGGTTAAGCGAACCGAAGATGCTCTCATTGGCGGGCATCTCGATCATGCCAAAGGCGCTGGTCCGATCATCGATCCTCAGGTAATGCTGGATTCCGAGCGTCATGTCCTTCCGCCCGATGCCCGAGATCGTGAACTTGCCGTCCATCTGATCTCCCTTGTTCCAGTTCATCTCGTAATCGAGAAAAGCCGCGCTGCTGCCTCCGACTCCGCGTCCATACCGGTCACCGGTACGGAAGCGAACGAGGCTCGTCAATCCGGGCTTGAGAGAGAGATAGTAAGGATAGTTGACCTGGAGCTGGTTGTTGTTGACATTCACCAGGCTCTGCATGACGCCGTTGGAGGAGCTCTGCATCAGGTTGAGCTGATACAGCGGCATCTGCATCACCCGCGAACCGCTCACCAGAATCTCGGCGCGTTGGAACTGGATCTCGCGCTGGGGGAAAACGACTGCTTTCTTGGCGGCGATCGAAGACGTGTAAACGCCCGTCTCTTCAAACTCGAGCCTGAAGGCACCCTCCCTCGACTTGGAAGGAGTTAAAACATCGCGCTTGATTTCAACGAGGCCAAAGCGCTCCACCTCTTGACCCAGGTTCTTAAAGCGGCTAGGATCGTCCGAAAGGAACACGGGCATAAAGCCAACGAAGCTGATGGGCGGAGGAAGAACCATCTTGAATCGGGTCGAACCGATACCGGTCTTCTCATTGAGGCGGATAAAGATCTCTTCGAACTCTTGATCCAACTTGCCAATCTTCAGCCGCGCTTTTCGCGCACGCAGCTCGTTTCGGAAAATGTTGACCTGTACGTCGTCGGCCAAAACCGTGATGTCCCGGAACCTCACCGATACGCCATGGTTGGGCGAAGCCGCAGCGATGATCCGCGTATCTGGCACGTACTCCATGTACGTTGGCGAAACAATCTCGATGTAATCGGTCGCTGCCGACAGCATCGATCGATCGCCCACAAACTCAAAATCGAGTGTGCTGGGCTGCGCGATGCCGTCCATGGTGGTGGTCTTGATCACCGCCACACCTGGAACTCCTCCCGCCTGAAGGATTGCCCTCGCGATGCCGTTCCGCGTTTGAACGATGCTCTCGCGGAAGTTGCCGAGGCTGCTCTCGAAAACCACACGCGTTCCGTCAGGAACGAGCGTGCCGTGGGAGTCACGCACTTCGGCGGTAATTGTGGTGGTACTGCGCCCGTCCGCCACGCTCATGGCCGGGTAGGCGCTCAGTTTGATTTGCGCCTGCTGGGCAAAAGCGACCGCGCAGACGGTGGCCAATGCGGCGGTTGCAATGAGGCGCTTTAGAGTCATTCTCGTTCGAGAAAAAGGAGTTGGCGGAGGCTTTTCAGCCTCCGCCAATCGTTGATTATCGGATCAGGAACGTAACCGACTTGGTGGCGGCCGTTCCATCCTCATCGGTGGCGCTTACGACTGCCTGGTAGGAGCCACCAGGAGCGCGCTGTCCAGCCGAGTTGGTCAGGTTCCACAGGATCGTGTGCTTGCCCGTGCTCTGGCTGACATTCGTCTGCAGAGTTCGAACAATCACGCCGTTCTGCATGATCTTCACGGTGGCGCTTGCCGGTCCGGAGAGGCTGTATGCAACCTGGACGGGATCGTTCTGTCCGCTACCGATCGGGAACGCGCTGACATCCGTCAGCAGAGGCGCATCCTGCACAGAGGCAACCACCTTGAGGTCTCTCGCCGTTCGAGCGGATGCCTGATAGGTGTAGCTCTGAACCCGTCGCATATCGACCTTCTTGCCCGTGACGGGGTCCTGAAGGGTTAGCCGATACTTCGTCGGGACCTGGGTGACGTTCGGCCACGTGATAGTCACGTTGCCCGCAGCCTGCGTGTAGACGTTCCAGTTGAAGGCCCGGCTTGCAGCCTCTTCACGAATGTCTCTCGCCAGCTTCATCGCGGTCGTGCCCGTTCCACGAGGGAATCCGGCCGAGATCGCGCCCTTCAGCGGCGAGATCGGTGGCTCGTAGATTCGAGCCTTCGCTGCTGCCTTGGCTGTCTTGGCAAACCCGATGGTGTTCACATCGTCGATCATTCCGGCACCGTTTCGAGCTACGAGATTCATAGTCCAAAGGATGTCGGGCACGCTTCTGATGCCGCCCGTTCCGGTCGGAATGAACGGAAGGAAGACTGGCGGGAAGCTGATCGTCACTTCTTGAGCGATAAGAACGTTCATCCAATAGCCGGTGTTCGGCATGAGGAAGTCTTGAGCGTTTCCGATGAACTTGTACGTCTGAGTTCCCTCATCCCAATAGGAGAGTGAACTGCTGATGATGTTCTGATCGACCATCTCTTGATAGGTCAATGCCTGTCGAGGATCGGCACCGGAGACGCCCACCAACTGTCCAACCGGGATCGGATAGTTGTAAGGGTTTCCAACCAAGTTCCAACCTGGGTGAAGCAGCGTGAGCGGAGCGCCCGTTTGGAAGTCCTGCGGCTGCTGAGGGTTGCCCCCAAGCGCCTTGTATCCAACGTTCTTGTTCGAGATGATCCAGGTGCCCACATTTCGCTGAGGACCCGTCTGCAGCACGTACTGCTGAGTCGTCGAATCCCAAGTGAAGGCCTGGAAGTCGATGTCTGGCTCCAGAGGATCGGGGCCTGAACCCAGGATGCTCGCCCACGAGCCATTCTGGAAGTTCCACGGAGCGGCAACGAGATTCGCTGCGTTCCGAATGAGCAGGTACGGCTGTGAGGCCACTACCAGGTTGCCCGATAGGATCTTCTTGGGAGAAGTCGTCTGAGGCGTGATCTCAACCGAGTAGCTCAATACACCGAAGGTGGTAGGCAGCGATTGAATCTGGAAGTCCACGAATCGCATCCGCTTCGGCTCGACCCGCGAAATGGTTCGAGTCATCACTCGTCTGGTCGCATCGTTGGCGTCGGCAAGTCCCTGAGGCAGCGACAGCCGTACCTGAACGTTCTCTAGCGGGATCTCCTTCTCGACTTCAGAGAAGCCGCGCGTGTTGTCGATGTACACACGCAAGGTGTAGCTGTTCTTCTGGAAAGCGAACGGGTTGTCGTTTTGAGTCGCGATAACCTTCGGCGAGTCACCCACGACTGAGTACGGCCGCGAGAAGTCCGAGTCGCCCCAAGTCGTCTTGTAGTAGGAAACTATCTCAACGGTTCGCTGCGAGGGCGGCTGATCTTGTCCTGCCGCCGGACGAGGGAACCATTTCTGGATGTAGCCCACGTTTCCGGTGATCTCGATGTCTCTCAATCGATCAAATTCTTCGTCGCTGTCTCGGCCGAACGGGAACGTTTGATCCGTTCCAGCCCGAACGCCAAGCAGCCATCCGTTCAGAGCGATATCAAGCCCGTCGACTGGGGTCTGATCCGGGAAAGGTCCATCAATGCCCGTAGCATCGTTCGTGATGCGAAGGCCCCTCCAAGCACGACCCTGCGTCGGCATGAAGTCCGCATAGGCAGGCATCGGATAAACATGGTTCTCGGGCCGAGGGTTGCGCTTAAATCGACGATTGATCGTAAGCGGCTTGTAGCCAGGAACGTTGACGATCTCGATCGGGCTGTAGTCGAGCGTATAGTTTCCGATCGGGTCCATGTACTGGCCGAACCAGAGGCCGATATTGGTAAGGGCGCCAAGATTGGTTAGTCGCCACCGAATGCGGGCCGCGTCACCAATTCCATCGATTCGAAGATCAACCCGAATGCTGTCCTGCGTTCCCGCCGCGATCAGATAACGGTCGCTAGCACCATCAAAAATCGTGTCGATGTTGGTGAACTTGGTAAAGGTTCCTGCCTCGTCACCGGTAGCAGCATCTCGGCGGACGGTGGCGAAATAAGTCCAGTTCGCCCTCGCGCCTAGCGCCGCGTAGTGAAGGATGCCGTTTTGGTCGCGAAAGTGAGCGAATGCTCCACCAAAATTAAGCGCGACGAAATCGTCATCGGTGGTTTGGACCGAACCCAATTCGCCGGTGAGGAATCCGAGTCCGCCAGCCGCAGGAGCGTTAAAGATGGGGTTAAAGCACTCATAGGTTACAGTCCCGCTGACTGGAAGCACTGCACCGAAGAGTTCTGTGCCGACGCCATTGGAACCATAGTCGTCACTCCAAAGCGGCGCGGTCGTCGCAGGATCATCACAATACGATGGCCAGCCTTGCGCGCCAACAAAAGACGCCGCACCGAATGCCAATGCCAGGGCGCTAAGTGCTCTCGATTGATTGCGAATCATAACAGTTTATTAATTTCCTCTCTTGTAAGGGGCACCTGCCCCAGTCACTAGTTGAATGACGGGGGCAGGGGACCATTTAGGTCGAACGATCGCTCCACTAAGGAGGAGGAGGCGGGCCTCCAGGCCTCACAAAGGATCGCGGCTGGCTAAAGATGTATCGCAAGTTGGTTTGCGGATCCGGTAGAGGACCAGGTCGATCTTCCGGATTGCGCGCTCCCACTCGCCAATACACGATGGCTGCGGTTCGAATGAAGGCTGGCAGGCTGGCTGCGGTCGTGTCGATCGGAGCCGGCGTGCTTACCTCACCTGTTTGTGTACGTGTGAATGCAGGCAGCGTTACGGTTCGCGCTCGATTGAACGTGATCGTGTCGGAGAATTGCACCACATATTCAACGAGGATGGGCACATTCGTTACCGCCGATTGGAACTTGAACGGAGTTGGCTGCCCAACCGAAGCGCCTTCCACCGGAGAGACGTTCACCGGGCGATTGAGCGGCGTTGCCGTTCCTCGAGCGCTCGTTCGTTCGGAAACGAAGTAGCAGGTCGAGATCGTGCCGCCGCCGCCAGTGCCGCCGCCGCCAGTGGTTGCACCGGTGGTAGCGCCAGTAGTGGCACCCGTCGTAGCGCCGGTAGTTGCACCGGTCGTGGCACCCGTCGTCGCGCCAGTAGTGGCACCCGTCGTGGCACCCGTGGTTCCACCCGTCGTACCGCCGCCGCCGCCACCCGAGCCGCCCTCAGGCAGATCGAGAGATGACAGACCGTAGATGAGCTCAACCGAGTAGATGTAGGGCCGTCCGGCAGTCACGCCGCGCTGGTTAGCAACCGACGATCCGCCGAAGCTCGTGTTCGTGCAGGTCACGCCGCCCACGTTGGTGAAGTTCGACCAGCTCACGTTCCGAAGATTGGAGCTGTCCAGAGCTTGCGTCTGGCTGCCAGGAACCGTAATGACCGGAGAGTCGAAGACGTCGCTTCGCCAAACCTGCCAAGCAGCTCGCTGAGCCGTTCCCTTTGCAAATCCGTTCGGCGACCAGGACACTCGAACCGCAGGCAGAAACGCCTCGTCGAGGGTGGCCTCGGAAGTCACCTGGCCGAGCACCGACTGGTCGCTCGCTCCGCCGTGGCTGAGCAGGACTGCGATGATTCCAACGATAAGAAGCGTAGTAACCAGAGCGCTGGAGATGCCCTTCGGTCGGGGGCGAGCCTCGGTGTAATCGCCGTTGTTTCCGCGCGCCACCAGCGGCGGCACCGAGAAGATCGCGCGAACCTTATCGCCAGGCTGAACGCCCGCAGGCCCGCCGCCAACTCCCCGCTCAACTCGAACGGTGGCGCCGTCCGGCTCGGTGTCATACACGCGGCCGATGCCAACCTGCTGCTTGCCGCGAAGGATGATGACCTCTTGGCCATCCTTGAATCCTGCGCGAGCGCCCTTGTTGATAAACGCCGCAGAAGTCGTCGTGTTCAGAACCGTACCGAACGGCAGGCTCTTACTCTGGATGTCGCGAACCGTATTGCGCGAAGCCTGCTGAATCGCATCTGCGATCAGCGTTGCGTCATCCACCGTTCCGCCCCGTTGAGTCGAATCGGCAGTAACGACCGCGCCATTGATGGCGGTCTGCGACGGAACGTCGTAGACAACCGTGCGAATCGTCACGCGAGCCTGTTTGCCGGCACCCGTGTTCGAAACTGAGTAAGCCGCAATCTGGCCCGTCACGATCGTGGAAACCCTCAGCTCGTCCGCAAGACGGAACAAGTTGGTGGTGCCGCCCGCGGCGGGGAGCGTGATGCCGATTGCTTTCGCTGCTCGGTCGATGGTCTCTGCGGACTGAACCTCGTACTGGTTCGTCTTCATGAGCTCGTTCGCGACGGCGTCCGCCGCAACCTTGCCGAAGTTCGTGCCCGGAGACTTCAAATTCTCAAACTCGACCACTGCCCAGCTTGGAGCGACGGTGACCTGAGCCTCAGCCTTCGATGAAAGGGCGATGGCCAGGGATGGCAAAACCATTGCCGCGATCACCAAGTTGCCGATCGTTTTCCCAAATAATGATGTTATGAACCGCCTCACTATGACGCGTCCTCCTTAGTCAATCCTCTCTTCATATGAGCTTGCTGCCCTCTGGGCCACACCTTGCCTTCGCCGCTCCGCCCTGCCGCCTTCGCAGAAGGACGGGTTCGGTTTGGCTTCCAGTTATCGATGTGTACCTATTAAACCTTCCTGGTTTGGACGTCAGGGAAGCAGAAACATCCCTTTCGCCTATACCGGCAAAATCGCTGCGAGTATAGCATGATCACCCCGTGCGTGCAACCTACGAGCCATACAGAGCAGTTACAGCCTCTGAAAGTAAACGGCTGACGGTCTCGGGAGCCTCGTTCGTTCGGATGATTCGATCCGAAAACACGCTTTTCACTCTGGAGGGCAATTGAGTCGCAAGCATCGAGTCCACATGAGCGCCCTCGCCGTACCGCTCGACCAGACGTCTGCGCTGTTCATCGAGACCGCAAGTGACCACCCAAACCCTTTCAAATAACCCGTAGATACAAGCCTCAAAGAGCAGCGGCACCTCCATGAATTCCGCAGTAGAGGCTTCCAGCTTCCGGTGAATGAGCGGATGCATGATCCGGTTCACCTCCCGCCGAAGATCGGCATTAGTGGCCATCAGGGTGCGTAACTCCTTCGGACTGACCGGCAAAGACAACCCCGACACCGCCGCCAGTTCCTCCTGCACCAGCCCAAAAACCTCGCGCGCAAACTCGTCGGCCGACGCCGTTCGATAGCCCAGCTGCCTCAAATGAGCCAAAACGGTGCTCTTCCCCTCCGCAATCCCGCCCGTGATCGCAACGCGCACGTCTACGGAGTCTCCAAAACCCGGTGCATGACCGGGTAGGAGTCTTTCGAGATCATTTCTTTCTTCGTGCCGGTCTGCCGGTACACCGCCACCTCCCAGCCCCGCTTCCCCGAATTCCGCACCCGCTTCCTCCCTCCTTCATGCTCGATCGTGAAGGTAGCGGGCGCTTCCGCGTTCAGAATCCGGCTAAACACCTGCGGCTTCTCCTCCAGCTCGTGAGCCGCGATAATCTCCACCCGCAGCATCCCCGAATCCAGCTTCGCCTCCACCCGCACGGGAAACTCATACGGGTTCTGGAACCGCAAGTCGATATTGCTAAAAGCCACCGCCGCATCCCTGCCGGGCGGCACATACGTCGGCTGAAACTGGTGCCGGTGCCGCTCGACGATCTTCATTCCGGCAAGCAGAGCCGCATTGTAAAGCGTCGTCGAAGTCTGGCAAACACCCCCGCCCCAATCATCGATCAACTGCCCGTTGTAGCTAACCGGCGCCCGCCGATACCCACGATCGCGCGAGAAGGTGCCCACGCGCTGGTTAAAGCTAAACATCTCCCCCGCCCCAATCCGCACCCCATTCAGCTTCTCGAGCGCCAGCCGAGCATTGTGCCGCTGCGACCCCGTCCTCCCCTCCAGCGTAGTAGCAAACGCCCCCACCACCCGATCCCGAGGAACCGCCCGGAAAGCCGCGCTAGCAACTCCCACAACCGCAACCGGGACAACCACCCAAAGAAAGCGCAGCCGTCCCCACCTCCGGCCCTCCGCCCCTCCGGCCCTCCCATCCTCCGACCCTCCGCCCCTCACCCCCTCACCTCCAACTTCGCACCCGCACCGCTCGCCCCCTGCGTTGGGTCGTACATGTTCTCGATCCGCGTCGGCAACGCAAAGCCGCTTCCCGGCGCCTCCGCCCGAATCGTGTACTCGATCTTCTTCTCGCCCTTCTCCATCCAGTCCGAGAAGAACGTGATCCGGTCGTCCCGCAGCACCGTCTTCGACCACCACCATCCCCACTCGTCCAGCCCCACATTCTCCCGCTCCATCGCCCGGAAATTGCTCGGCAAGGCATCCTCGACCATCACATATTGCCGAGGCACATCGGAGTTGATCGTAAGTTGCACCCGTACCAGATCGCCCGACTTCACCTGCGTCACCGGCTGCTTCGAAGGCAGCAGCCGCATCGTCCCGTTCTCCATCCGCTGCGGCTCCAGCAGGTAGTAGCGTCGTTCGATTCTCAGCCCCTTTCCTGGCACAGCCGCCATATCCGCATCTTGGTCGAACTGCTCCAATCGCATCGAGTAGAAAGCGCGTCCCGATGAAGCCGTCAGCCGAATCTGGTTCTCCCCCGCCTTAAGCTCCTTCACCGGAATCTTGACCACGCCACTCGCCGAATCAGATGCGGTCAACGCGTACGACCCGATCGACTTCCCGTTCACCTGAACGCTGACTTGGGAGCTCCCGCCTAACTGCTCCTTGTGCTGCGTCAGGTACGTCGACAGCGCGAGCAGTGAATAGGAGGTGTCCCGCGTAGAGGTCCAGCCATCCGTCTTCCGAGAGAGCATGAGATACCTAACCGCCTTCGGGACAATTGGATTCTGCGGATCGGACGCCAGGAACGCCATCAGCGAAAGAGCCGTCGGCTCCGCACCCCATGAGTAGCTCTGAGGAGCCCAGCTCGCCACCGACGGACCATCTTGAGCAATGAACTTCAAGCTCCTCAGGACATTCATCGAAAGGTTAGAATCGCCAACCTCATGCCCTGCGAGGGAAAGGAACGCAAAATCGGTGGCACCGAGACCGTTCGGCAACACCTTCATCGCCATGAGCTTCATCGCCGGAGCCGTCACTCCGTGCCGGGCAAGCACAAACCCGAGATAGAACCGGTCTCTGTTCCAAGCCTCCCGCTGATACTGCTCCTTCGGAGCCGTCTTCAGCATCGCCTGCGCTCGCTCCAAAGCCTTCTTCACGTCGATGTACTTCGGCCCAAACCCCGCCCGACGAGCCCGATCGACGCCATCCAGAACCAGCGCCGTCATAAACGGCTCGCTCCCGTCATTCTCCCACCAGCCCCAGCCACCATCGGAATGCTGCATCTTCGCCAGCCGCGCATAAGACTCGTCCACGATGCGCGGCAGCTTCGCCTCCACGTCCGGCATCGATAGCCCGAGATTCTTCAGCGTCGACGCCACGACCATGCTCGGCATAAACCGGCTCATCGTCTGCTCCACGCACCCGTACGGATAATCCACCAGCCCCGGCAGCGTCTGAATCAATCCCGCCGCCAACGACGGCGTCATCGTAATCGTCAGTTGGCCCACGTTCGGATCAGCCCCTGCAACGAGTCGCACGGTCTCATTGGCAACCGTCGTCGTCTCGCCCGCCCGCTCCTCCACCAGAGGCCGCCCATACGGCTTCACCGGCAGCTTCTGCTCAACCCCGTCGCTCGCTCCGCCGTCGACCCACGCCCGCGCCGTCAGCGTCGCCTCGCCCGCCCGATCCGCAACCAACGTGAAATCGATCGCCTCCGGCTTGCCCGCCGCAACCCGAACCACGCGCTCCTTCTCTCCCTCGAGCGTGATCCCATCCGACTCCACCCGCAAGTGAACGTCCTGATCCTTCCCGGTGTCGTTCGTGACGATCACTGCCATCTGCTGCGTGTCTGTCCGCACCATGTAAACCGGCGGTTGCAAGCGAACCATCAAGTCCTTGCGAGCCTTGAACTTCGCCGTAGACATCCCCGCCACCGACTTGTCGGTAACACCCACCACCGTCGCGCGCCATTCCGTAAGGTTGTCCGGCAATTTGAAGCTGATGCGCGCCTTGCCAGAAGAATCCGTCTGCACCGCCGGCTGCCAAAAAGCCGTGTCCTTGAACTTCGTGCGCAACGGAATGTTGCCGCCCTTATCGCCGCCGTCAAGGTAGATGTCCGGGAACGAATAAGAGGTGTCAACCCGGTTGTAGCGGCGCGGGTACAACCCCGCCACCACGTCCGTCTGATCCTTCCGAATCGCATAGATCGATTCGTCGACGACACCCACCGACACTTCCGCCGGAGCCGGAGCGCCCTTGTCGTCCTTCGTCTCCACCGCCAGCTCCACCAGTTCACCCGGCCCGTAAGAATCCTTCCCCGGCGTAACCGAAACCGTCAGCAGCCGGTCCGGCCGGTCCACCTTGATCTGCTTGGAGTCCGACATGTACATCTTGTCCTTGATGTAGGCCGCCGTGACGAACGCATTCGGCGCGTATTCGATTTCGATCGGCATCTCGACGGTCGTGCTGTTGTCGTCCAGCTTCACCACCTGCCGCCAAAGCACCTTGTCGGCTTCCACCGTCACAATCGCGCTCCCACCCGGCTTGCTCGTCTGCAAGAGCACCTTGGCCCGATCGCCCGACTTGTACGTCTTGCTGTCCGGCGTCATCCGGAACGTCCCCTGATCCGGCTCCCAAACCGCGCCCGATCCATCCACCCAGATGGTCGTCGCGCTGTTGACGACGTTCCCATCCCCATCGTCCGCCTTCACCAGAACCTTGTAAGAGCCCGCCTTGGCGGCCGAAAAGCTCACCCTCGCGTTCCCATGCTCGTCCGAAACTGCCTTCTTCGTCTCGAGCGGCACGAAAATGGACGTCCTGCGGGTCCACTCCTCCCGCCCAAGCACCACCTCCAGCGCGCGTCCCGGCAAGGGTTGATCCTCGTGCGAGCGAGCATCGACCGATACGTCAAATGCCTCTCCGACATCCACGACGTAATGGTCCGTCTCCACGCTCAGGGCGATCGCTCCGCGCACCACCGTTACATCGCCTTCGCCATCGAATCGCTTGTCCCCCTCATCCGCCACGCTCGCCACGACCGTATAGCGGAAGTCCGTCGGATAACTCTCAGGATCCCCTTCCGCCCTCGTGTCGAACTCGATGAGCGCCTCGCCATTCGCATCCGTCGTGGCAGTGATCTCCTCTGAGAACTCGCCGCCGACAAACCCTTCCTGCCCCCAATCCTCTTCGTCGTCCCCTTCAAACGACCAGATAGGAGACCGATAGACCGTAGCCTCGACCGTCGCCCCGATAACTGGCCCGCCGAAGTAATACTCCGCCTTCACCTTCGCCGAAGCCTTCTTGCCAAGGATGAAGTACGGCTCCGTGCCCTTCACCGTGATGCTGTATTCCGGCTTTCGGTAAGCCGCCACCGACACATACTGCTCGCTGTCCTGCTTAGCCACCCGCGTCTTGATCCACCAATCACCTGGCTCCGCCTCCGAAGAGGTCTTGAAGCTGCCGTAGTAGCTCCCGTGCTCCGACAACGGCAGCGTCACCGTCTCGACCGTGTCTCCATCCCCGTTCCGCAGCTCCACCGTCGCCGACTGCCCCTCGGGAAGCGAATAGCGGCTCCCGTCCACCTTCCGAACGATCCCCTTGAAGCTGATCTCATCCCCCGGCCGATACACAGGCCGGTCCGTATAGGTGTAAACCTTGTAAGGTCCGTCCTGCTGGTTGCCCCCATAGAAGCCCACCATCGCAAACGAATTCCCTTTCTTCGCCAGCAGTAGAGGTTTCTCCTGCTTCGCGGGCATCTGGACCTCGGCCAGCCCCTCGGCATTGGTAGCCGCCCGCTTCGCCAGTTTCGCGCCTTCGACCACGAACACGTCCGCACCCGAAATCGGCGTGCCCGCCATCAGGTCCGTCACATAGCCCAGCGACTGCCCGCCCGCGCTCTTGGTGATCATGGCGATGCGGGTGATGTTCAAATACGTCGCCGCCTTCTGCTTCCCGCTGCTCACGCGAATGAAATAGAACCCCTCCGCCAGCACCGGCAGCTTGATCTCCTCAATAAACGCGCCCTCGATATCCCGCTTCGTCACGGCGTGATCGGTCACTTTCACCGACGTCGCCATCTTCTTGTCGATCTTCTCCGCATCCCGCAGCGGATAAAGCGCGTCCTGCAGCCCGCCCGACCGCGCTACCGCCTCCAGATTCAGCTTCAGAATCTCGACCTTGACCGCATCCTTCGTCCCGAAGCCATGCAGCTCCACATGCGGCTTCTCGCCCGGCACAAACACCCGCTGGCTCGCATACAGGTTCAAATAAGGCTCGGAGGGAGCCATTTTGATCGCCGCAAGGTCCGTCAGCTTCCCCTCTTCCACCCACACGTACCGCGTCTTGAGCGTATGGTGCTCCGCCGAAACTTCCATCTCATAAGCGCCCACGGGCACGCTATGAATGGCAAAGCTCCCATCCGCCTTCGTATAGGTGTAGCGCGGCCGGATCACGTCCTTGTCGATCTCCGACATGGGTGTAAACGTGACGAGCGCCTCCGGAAGCGGCTTGTCATTCTCCGCCATCAGCACCCGCCCTCCAAGCTGCCCCAACGGAACCTCCTGCGTCACCCCGTAACCCAGAAGAAAGCAGCAGAAAACGAGCCCCGCGGCCAGCGCCGCGCCCCGCTTCGAAACACCCACGAACCCGCTCATTCCTTTTCCTTTAACGGCTCACTGCGCAAAAGCAACACGGCCAATAAAGACAACACCAAAATGCCCCCGGCCGACCAAGCCAAAATCCGAATCTTCTCATCCCTCGTAAGGTCCAGCGATTTAGCCAGCCATCCATAAGAGACCAACATCACCCCCGCCATCCCCGAGCCCGCGCTTAGGGCCAATAGCGAGGATCCCTGCCGAACCAGCTCAAAAACCCCCGCAAACCCAAGCCCCACAACCAATCCCGCCGCTCCTGTCGGACCGAGGAACACCGTAAGGATCGGCACCAGCGCCATCACAATCAGAGCCAACACTCCCAAAGCCCCAATCCCCTTCGCCCTAGCCCGCTCCGCCAAAGGCGTAGCATCGATCAGGATCAAAGGAACCACCGCCCCAATCATTAGCCCAATCAAAGCATAGTGCTGCCCAATGTCGAACGCCTTCGAGGTGTCGGGATAAAGATTCTGAAAGAGCCGAAACAGCACCAACCCAAACAACGGCCCTAGGGCGAGGACCGCACGAGCGTTGCCCAAAATCAACAAGAACCCCGCCGCCCCCAAAAACGCCGCCGCCATCCCCGTGCCCTTATCAAGAGCAAACGCCGCCGTAGCCAGCCCAACCGAAATCAAAGCCCCAATCCCCGCCGAGATCGGATTCACCGGCTCAGACTTTGGAATCAAGACAGCAAGAACGACGCCTGAGACGATTCCAAACACGCCGGTAGCCGCTAAAGGCTGGTCCTTAAAGAGGATTGTGAACGAAAGGAACCCGAACAGAGGAAAAGCAAAGGCAATTCCAGCTTCGACCACATTCTTCGGAACCATGGCTTCTGCAGCCGCCGATAGCAAGAGGGCGAACCCAATAATGCTGCCGGCAAGTGCGAGATTCTCTGCCCCCGCTGACAAGCTCCCAAATCGATCAAGCGCCACAACTGCGGTCGCCCCGAGCGCAGCCGCATAGCCGCCCGACAGAATCGCCCCCAAGCCAATACCGGCTATGAGGGAGAGTTGGCATGCGGCAACACCTTGTTCCGGCAACAAATGCGCGCACATGCCAGCGGCTATTCCAACGCAAGCCGAAGCTCGGATCCTCGATGATGAAAAACCACGCGCGACCTCCCGCACTCCCAGGGGAAGGCTGCCAATCATTGCTGCGAGGACGCCAAGCCACGCTCCGATACCCCCCCATGGACGATCGATATCGGGGCCAAAGGAAGTGGCAAAGCCCAACCATCCCGCCAGCAAAACCCCGATGGCTCCAAGTCCCAACCATCGGTTCCCTTGGACACCATCCGAACCCGCAACAGGTTCGCGCAACGAAAAATAGACGATCAAAGCCGCCAGGAAAACCCCTATGAGGGGAAGTGCTATTGACATCCGTGCCCTTCGATCACCCGCCCCGGAATCTCAGCTCCGTGCCAAGCGCAGACAAGCGACTCCCACCAAAGACCAGGCTCTCGCCGTAAAGACGTCACAAAACCCAAAAGCGGTTCAACAGCCAGGGGTCTAGGGGTCTAAGGGGTCTAGGAGTCGAGGAGTCTTGCATCCGCTAACGACTCCCCGACTCCCCGACTCCTCGATTCCTCGACTCCTCGACCCCTCGACCCCTCGACCCCTCGACCCCTAATCTGTCGTATCCTATACCCATGGCAACCCTCAACAAAGAATCCGTTGAACTAGAGCTTGCCAACGCCGTGGCACGCTACCACCGCGAGCAGCAGGGGCGGGCGCCGGGGCGCATCAAGGTCACCCTCTCCGGCAACATGGTCTTCGTCATCAGCAGCGATACCTACACCCCCAGCGAAGAAGAGCTGCACAAAACCGACGAGGGCCGCAAGCTCATCAAAAGCGCCCGCCGCGAGCTCCGAAGCCTCACAAGAGAAGCCGCCCACGCCTCCATCTCAAGAGTCGTCGGCTGCCCCGTCATCCGAAGCTACTGGGACCTCGACGTCCGAGTCGGCGAGCAGCTCGAGGCCTACGTCCTCTCAGAAGACATCGAACGCCGAATCAGCGGCTAGCGCCCTGCCGCATCGCGTTCT
>JBGGMI010000257.1:0-9737 GCA_041288075.1 Fimbriimonas sp. | reverse complement strand
ATGTGGACGCAGGTGGTGGGCAAAATCACGCTTGCGCTCACCCCGCGATCCAACCACTTTTGGAACGTGGCCATGCACCTCGGATCACGCGGTCTGGTCACTCCCCTCTTGACCCAAGGCGCCCGCTCGTTTCGCATCGAGTTCGATTTTCTGAGCCACGAGCTCGTGATTGTCTGCTCTGATGGATCGACCGGATCGATTCCGTTGGAGCCAATGACGGTGACAGACTTCTATCACCGGGTAAGGGCCGAGCTGAAGAACATGGAGCTGGAGGTCAAGTTTTGGCCGGTCCCGGTGGAAATCCCCGATCCGATTCCGTTTGCCGAAGACACCCTTCACGCGTCGTACGAACGCTCAATGGTGGAAGCGTTCTGGAGGGCGCTGCTCTTCATAAAGCCTGTGATGGAGGAGTTCCGGTGCGAATTCCTGGGCAAATGCAGCCCCGTGCACTTCTTCTGGGGCAGCTTCGATCTTGCGGTTAGCCGCTTCTCTGGCAAGACTGCTCCGGCTCGGCCCGAGATGGGATCGATCTACGCGGAATCCTACTCGCACGAGGTGATCAGCCACGGTTTTTGGCCAGGTAGCGGACCGTTGCAAGAGCCTGCATTCTACGCCTATTGCGTTCCGCCGCCGACTGGCTTTGCAGAATCTCACGTCTCCCCTGCAGGTGCCTATTATCACCGGGAGCTAGGAGAATTCATCCTTCCGTACGAGTCCGTGCGAACGTCTGACAATCCGGCGTTGGAGCTGCGAGAATTCCTCGACAGCACCTACGAAGCCGCTGCCAACAAAGCCGGGTGGGATCGCCAATCTCTGGAGCGCCCTTTGAAGAGCTAAGCCGGCGGGTATCCGTTGAAAGACCGTTGAAATTTTTCTTAATCCGGTTGACAAAACCCTATCGAGAAACCTATATCAGTGTGGGACCACGCCAAGGAAAAACGCAAACTCCAAAACCTTGCGAGGAGCCCCGTAAAATCACCTGGTATGAAGCAAGGTTCATACACTCATACCCTCATACCTCCCTGCCCCCCGTTTATCGGCCACTCAGCCTCAAGCTATAGTTCATAAAGGCTGCAAATCCCATGCCCCTCCTATCCCTCCTGGCAATGAACGCAATGATGGTCCCGCCCAAGCTCCAGGCCCAACCCTTCCCCCTCGGAGCCATAAAAGTCCTCGCTGGCCCCTTCGTCGAGGCCAACAAGCCCTGCGCCGATTACCTGCTGGAAATCGAGCCTGACCGCCTCCTGCACAACTTCCGCAAGAACGCGGGCCTTGAGCCAAAGGGCAAAATCTACGGCGGCTGGGAAAACTCGGGCCTCGCAGGCCACAGCCTCGGCCACTACCTAAGCGCCTGCGCCCAACAGTACGCCTCGACCAAAGATCGGCGCTACAAGGCCAACATCAATTACATCATCGACGAGCTCGTCGCCTGCCAAAAAGCCCGCCCCGATGGCTGCATCTCCGCAATCCCCAACGGAGACAAAGTCTGGGACGAGATCCGGAAGGGAGAGATCAGAAGCAAAGGCTTCGACCTGAACGGCCTCTGGTCCCCCTGGTACACGCACCACAAGGTGTTTGCGGGATTGCTGGATGCGCAGGCTTTGGCGGGAAATCAGAAGGCTCTGGGGGTGGCGGAGAAGTTTGCGGATTGGGCGATCGAGCTGACGAAGGGGTTTAGCGACGCTCAGTGGCAGGAAATGCTCGGGACGGAGTATGGGGGGATGAACGAGAGCCTGGCGGAGCTGTATGCGCGGACTGGGAAGGCGAAGTACCTGGAGATCGCGCGGAAGTTTTACGACAGGAAGGTGCTCGATCCTCTGGCGGCGGGGAAAGATGAGTTGCAGGGGAAGCATTCGAATACGCAGATTCCGAAGCTTGTGGGGCTTGCTCGGCTTTATGAGATTACGGGAGAGGAGAAGGATCGGAAGGCGGCGGAGTTCTTTTGGAAGGCGATCGTCAAGGACCACACTTACGCGATCGGCGGGAACAGCAACCACGAGTATCTGGGGCCTCCGGGGAAGCTGAGCGATCGGCTGTCGACCAACACCGCTGAGACCTGCAACACGTACAACATGCTTCGGCTGACGCGGCACCTTTTCGAGTGGGAGCCGAAGGCGGAGTATGCGGACTTCTATGAGCGGGCGTATCTGAACCACATCCTGGCCTCGCAGAACAAGGACGGGATGATGACGTACTTCATGCCGCTTTCGAGTGGGTCGTCGCGGCGGTACAGCAATAAGTTCAACGACTTCACCTGCTGCCACGGCTCGGGGATCGAGACGCATACGAAGCATGGGGACAGCGCTTATTTCTTTGCGGGGAAGGAGAAGCTTTGGGTGAATTTGTTCATGCCGAGCACCGTGCTTTGGAAAGAAACGGGAGTCACCGTAACGCAGCAGACAAGCTTCCCGGACGATTTCCACACCTTCGGAGAGAACTGGAAGGAGGAGGATCAGCCTCCCACCGTTGGGCTTAGCTTCTCCATGTTTGCTCCGAGGGCATTTGAACTTTTGATTCGACATCCCGGCTGGATGAAGCAGCCGCTCGAAGTTATGGTGGGGAATAAGATCGTCGCCAGGTCGACCAAGCCGTCTTCTTACGTATCCGTAAAGCGGACGTGGAACGACGGGGACGAATTGAAGTTTGTGCTTCGGCCCACTCTGCACACGGAGAGCATGCCGGACAACAAGAATCGCGTCGCGGTTATGTATGGGCCATATGTGCTGGCGGCCGAGATGCTATCACCACGCATTCCCGTGCTGGTCAACGGCGGCCGTCCCGTTGCGGAGTGGCTTCTGCCGGTGCCCGGAAAGCCGCTGGAGTTCAGGACGGTAGGTGTGGGCAGGCCGGAAGAGCTAGTGTTCCGGCCGTTCTATGAGCATAAGCAGAACCGTTATGCGACTTACTTCGACCAGTTTGACGAGGCCAGGTGGAAGCGGCTGGAAGCTGAATTTCGGGCCGAAGAGGAGCGGGTGAAGGATCTGGAGGCTCGGACGATCGACTATGTGCGCATCGGGGAGATGCAGCCGGAGCGGGATCACAAGCTGAAGTCGGAGAAGAACGATGTGCGGGAGTCGAATGGGCGGGGATTCAGAACTCCGCTGGCTGGCGGGTGGTTCGAGTTTGAGATGAAGGTCGATCCGGCGAAGCCGGTCGACCTGGTGATGACGTATTGGGGGAGCGACCGGAGCGATCCTTCCTTTGAGATATTGGTGGATGGCGTGAAGTTGGTTATGGAGGATTTGCCGAGTCGGAAGCCAAATTTGTTCTTCGACGAGGCTCGTGCGTTGCCGGAAATGATGACGAAGGGGAAGTCGAGCGTGACGATTCGGGTGCAGGCAATTCCTGGGAAAGCGGCGGCGGCGGTGGCGGGAGCACGGACGATTTTTCGAAAATGATTAGGCAGGCTTGTCTGACGATATTTCGTGGCTCGGGATGTGGCAAGCCTGCGGCAGCAGCACTGAATCTGTTGGCGTACTGGGCCGTCGTATGGTTGTGCTTGCCTCTTTGCTCACTTTGCCCCTAGCGCTGATCGTCTCGAGTTGGCAGGCAGATGAAACGAAACAGCTGTTCGACTACCTTGATCAAGCTGGCTACGGCGCAATCGCCACCGCGCCGATCATTGCCCTAGACCCAAACGGCGGCAAAGGAAACTGGTACCCAGTTGCCGTGGGCTTTAAGATCAGCGGTAGCGGTGGCAGAGAAGCGCTGCTATTGCCCGGGCTCCGGACGCTACCCCTCGACAGCCCCCTGCCGGTGGGGCACCAAATCAAAGAAATAGACGTTCACACTTGGCTTCTTGAGAGGAAGAGCTTCATGGGGCCGGACACCTACGACCCGACGATCGGTGGCCACTGGGACGGCTACTTGAAGCCACTGGTCGCGGTGACCCTTGCGCGTGCCGCTCGAGCGAGACGATTTAATCAACTTTCCGACGAATTCGTAGACCTTGCCCACACACTCAACGGCAAGACCCCTCTACTTAGACTGCTTCAAGAAACGATCCCTCGTATCGCGCTTAGCGACATCGTACAAGACGTAACCCACCCGACCCTACCCAGAAGTGTTCCCCTTCAAAGGCTGGAGGATTTTCTGAAGCGGTTCCCGGATTCCAAACAAGCCGACGAGGCGAGGGAAGCGGAAGAAACCCTCCGCAAGATGGTGAACCAGGAACGGATCCGACCGAAGAGGGACGCCGAGTCCCTGCCAGTAAAAGAGAAAATCGACGAGCTCATCTATCAGCTCTCTGACCAGAAAGCTGCTCAGTACATGTCGCCGGGAGGAGTCGAGGTCTTCCCGTTCGGCTCCTTGGGCAGTGATGATAGTCCCGCCTATAAGCTTCGGAGCCTCGGCTTGGAGGCGGTCCGCGCTCTCCTCGATGCAACGGGCGATCGAAGATTCATTCGCGGAGGCCAGAGCCGCTTCGCGCCCTCCTTCGGTGGAGCCATGAGGGTGGGAGGTGCGGCTTGGCAAATTATCGAGGAGATCGCGCACCGCTCATTTGTAGTCAGCGGCCGGCGATCGCACGCAGAGGCAAGGGCATGGCTAGCAGAAGTAGAAGCCAAGGGCTGGCGACAAGTGCTGAACGAGGGGGTTCGCAGAGGCGACGTTTACTCTGCGTCTCAAGCGTATCAGCTCAAAATCGAGTTTCCCGAAGACCTCATCGCATCCGTGGAGGCAGGGCTGAAGCGAACGCACTTCGAACACGTGAGACAAGGACTCTACTATGCCCTTCGCGGCCTGCGAGATCCCCGCGCCATTGCGATTCTAAAGAGCGAGGCAGGCGCGGGTCGTCCCCTCGGTGGTCGCGTGGCTGCGGCCGAGGTGCTGGCGCACGTAGATAGAAGTTCCGCAACAGAATTTTTGATAAAGGCGTGGCACGCCCTCCCTTTGGACAAACTGTTGAGTAATTCGGAAGAGAGCGCTTCTTACAGGTTGCCCAATCTACTAATCGAATCCTACAGCTTATCGGCTGCGGAAGCTCTCAGGAACACTTTTCCGACCTTGCCAGCAGACCTGAAGCTTGGCGTCCTAACGAGCGCCGCCCGGGCCGTCGCGGTCAAGCAGCGGCTCCCCCAGCCTCACCCTTCCGTAGAGGAAGAACCTGCCTTCATCGATGTGCTGAAGGATATGCTTGGCACGGCACTCACAGACCGCACTCGTTTGTGGGGTGCGGCAGGGCACGTGGGTGAATACCAGTACAGCTCCCCACGTTTGGCTGACATCGCCGCTGCTGGCCTGGCCGTTCTCGATCCTAAGCTTTACTCCTACAAGAAATCGGCCTCCCCCGCAGAGCGAGAAGCGTTCAGACTCAATAACCTGCGCAGGTGGCACGCCGCGGCTGGTCGGAAAGCCATCTTGGATGTGAGGTGGCAAGTGCCAAAAGCTTCCGGCAACACGGTTTCTGCAGTCGAATTCGAAGGCATGCAGCTTTCCAGGCCAGTCATGGCAGAGGCGAAAGGGCTGGTTGGGCGGCCTCTGAGCGGCCACGCATTCCTGGAAGTCTTCCTCAAGACCGATGCTGGGCTAATCACGCCTAGCGGAAACTTGGAAGTTCGCGCTGAGCGAGAGGCCGATGGCTCCGGCATTCTTCTGATCTTCCACCTCGCGACGGCACCGCCAGGTGAAGAAACCAGGTCTGCACGCTATCTGATTCGAAGCGCTACTCAAAGCTTAAGCAGCAGCAGTTACAACGAGCCATTCCCTAAGGAAATTATTGAGAGCCTAACCAAGGAGATAGACCTTGCACTCTCGAAGAAGGGAACTCTAGAGGTCATCATCGACAGCACCTGGCGGCCGAGGCAGAAGTAATCCTGGCTTTCACGAGCTTGCATCCGCACGCGGGGCCCTAGGTCTGAGCAACTCGCCACAGCTCCTGTGGAGGCCACAGCAGCGACCTCGCCGTGATAATCTGCTGTGGCTTATGAAGCCTACTATTTGGTTCGTTACCGGCAGCCAGCATCTTTATGGCGACGAGACTCTGCGGCAGGTCGCGGAGAATTCTCGGCAGGTGGTGGCCGGCCTCGATGCTTCTGCGCACGTGCCGGCGAGCATTGTTTTTAAGCCGGTAATGACGAATGCGGGCGATATCCGGCAGCTCTGCCAGGAAGCGAACGCGGACCCGAACTGCGCGGGGGTGGTGCTTTGGATGCACACGTTTTCGCCTTCGAAGATGTGGATCGGCGGGCTGAAGCAGCTTCAGAAGCCGCTGCTGCATCTGCACACGCAATTCAATCGCGACCTGCCTTATGAGTCCATCGACATGGACTTTATGAACCTGAACCAGGCGGCGCATGGGGATCGGGAGGCGGGGCACTTGCATGCGCGGCTTGGGCTGGCGCGGAAGGTGGTGGTTGGGCACTGGAGTGAGGATTCGGTGCAGCAGGAGCTTGGGACCTGGGTTCGGGTGGCTCTTGGGTGGCACGATCTGCAGGGGGCTCGGTTTGCGCGCTTTGGGGACAACATGCGGCAGGTGGCGGTCACCGATGGCGACAAGGTGGCGGCGGAAATCCAGTTTGGGTTCTCGGTGGATGGTTTTGGGGTTGGCGATCTGGTGGCGCATGTCGAGGAGGTTTCTGAGGGGGCCATCGATGGGCTGGTCGATTCTTATCACGAGCTCTACGATTGTTCGCCGGAGCTTATGGGGCACGAGGCTCTAAGGTACGCGGCTCGGCAGGAAGCTGGGATTCGGTCGTTCTTGGAAGTGGGTGGGTTTAAGGGCTTTACCACTACCTTTGAAGACCTTCATGGGCTTCGCCAGCTTCCGGGGTTCGCGGCGCAACGGCTGATGGCGGATGGGTATGGGTTCGGAGCGGAGGGCGACTGGAAGACGGCGGCTCTGCTCCGTTTCGCGAAGGTTGTCGATCAGGGGCTGCCTGGCGGCACGAGCTTTATGGAGGATTACACCTATCATCTAGACCCTGACCGCCCGCAGGTGCTCGGAGCTCATATGCTCGAGATTTGCCCTTCGATTGCGGTTACGAAGCCGCGGCTTGAGATGCATCCGCTGGGGATTGGGGGCAAGGAGGATCCGGTTCGATTAGTGTTCGACGCGCGGTCTGGTCCGGCTCTGAACGCATCGCTCGTGGACATGGGCGGACGGTTCCGGCTGATCGTCAACGAAGTTAATGCGGTGGACGTGCCGGCGATGCCGAAGCTGCCGGTGGCCAGGGCGATGTGGGAGTGCAGGCCGGACTTCAAGACTGCGATATCGGCCTGGATTTACGCGGGTGGGGCGCATCATACGGTTTACAGCTATTCGCTGACCGCGGAGCACTTCCGGCAGTTTGCGGAGATCGCGGGGATCGAGGTGCTGGTGATCGATTCGGAGACCAAGATCGAGGCGTTCCGCAACGAGCTTCGCTGGAACGAGGTGTACTACCACAGCCGTGGCTAAGTATTCGTTGGGACTGGATTACGGCACGAACAGCGTTCGTGCCTTGCTTGTGAACGTCGGGACGGGGGAGGAGGTCGCGACGAGTGTCTTCGACTTCCCTTCAGGCGAGTCGGGGATTTTGCTGGACAAGCGCGATCCGAACCTGGCGCGGCAATACCCCGGCGATTACATCGAGGGGTTCTATGCGGTTGTGGGTCCCGTGATTGCGGGGGTTGATCCTGTGGACATTATTGGGATTGGAGTCGATACCACTGGGTCTAGCCCTTTGCCGGTCCATGCTTCTGGGACACCTTTGGGGATGTTGCCGGCGTTTAGGGATGACCTTGCGGCTCAGTGCTGGCTCTGGAAGGATCACACGTCTCATGCCGAGGCGGCGGAGATCACTTCCAAGGCTCGTGAGATGGCAATGCCCTATTTAGCGAAGTGCGGGGGCACCTACTCGTCTGAGTGGTTCTGGTCGAAGATTCTGCATTGCGCTCGCACCTCGCCGCATGTGTTTGCGGCGGCTCATTCTTGGGTGGAGTGTTGCGACTTTGTGACGGGCTACTTGACGAGCAACCAGACGCCGGAGAAGATGTCTCGCAGTGTCTGTGCGGCGGGGCATAAGGCGATGTACAACGAAGGCTGGGGCGGGTATCCGTCGACTGAGTTCTTGACGGCGCTCGATCCTCGGTTGGCTGAGTTGCGAGGGACTTTGAACAACGTGGTGGCTAGCGACCAGCTTGCTGGCAGGCTTTCGGCGGAGGTGGCTCAGAGGTCGGGTCTGCGGGAAGGTACGCCAGTTGCGGTTGGAGCTTTTGATGCGCATTACGGCGCGGTTGCTTCCGGGGCTCGGAAGGGTGTTCTGGTGAAGATTATCGGGACGAGCACGTGCGACTGCATGGTGCATCCTCTCGATGAGGAGCTGGCGGATGTTCCTGGGCTTTGCGGCATCGTTAATGGGTCGATTTTGCCGGGGTATTACGGGCTCGAGGCTGGGCAATCGGCGGTTGGGGACATTTTCAACTGGTTTGTGTCTTTCTGCGGTCAGTCGCACCATGAGTTGACGCAGGGAGCTGCGGGTTTGAGGCCCGGGCAATCGGGGCTGCTGGCGTTGGACTGGAACAATGGCAATCGAACCGTGCTTGTCGATCCGCTCTTGACTGGACTGCTTGTGGGTCAGACATTGCATACAACGCCGGCTGAGGTTTATCGGGCTCTGATCGAGGCGACTGCCTTTGGGGCTCTGAAGATTATTCGGAGGCTTGAGGAGTACGGGGTGGCGGTGGATGAGGTGGTGAACTGCGGCGGGATCGCGGACAAGAGCCCATTGGTGATGCAGATCTATGCCGACGTCTGCAACCGGCCCATGAAGGTTTCGCGGTCTTCTCAGACTTGTGCGCTGGGGTCGGCTATTTTTGGCGCGGTGGTTGGCGGTGCCTACAAGAATGCTGAGGAAGCTCAGGCTAAGATGGTTGGCTTTAAGGATCGAATCTATACGCCCGACGCTGGCGCAGCGGAGGTCTATTCTCGCTTGTTCAGGCTGTATTCCGACCTGCACGATGCGTTTGGCACCCGCGAGTGGGACGGCAACTTGGCGCATGTCATGAAGGAGCTGATTGCTATCCGAGAGGACGCTCGTGGATCTTAGGCTGGAGGTGGCTCGGGCGAACTGGGCTCTGCCGAAGGCGGGCCTGGTGACGATGCATTCCGGCAACGCCAGCGGCTACGACCCTGACGAGGATGTGCTTTATATTAAGCCTTCGGGGATGGACTATGAGGCGATTACGCCTGAGAACCTGGTGGCGGTGAGAGTCAGCGATGGCGAGCTGCTTACCCGCGGTACCCGGCCCAGCGTCGACCTGCCTCATCATCTTTTTCTTTATCGAAACATTCCGGGATTGCGGGGTGTGATTCATACGCATAGCAACTACGCTACGGCTTTTGCGGCGGTTGGCCGGGCAATTCCGCTGGTGCTGACCGCGATCGCCGATGAGTTTGGAGCCGAGATTCCTTGCACGCCTTACGTGGACAACGAGGGGGAGCATATTGGGGAGGCGATTCTGAAGTATCGGAACAGGGCGCCGGCAATTCTGCTGGGCAACCATGGGGTGTTCGCCTGGGGCGAGTCGCCGAAGGCTGCTTTGAAGGCGGCGGTGATGACTGAGGACGTGGCTAAGACGGTTTGGCTTGCTTCTGCGCTTGGGCAACCGAATGTTCTTCCTGCCGAAGAAGCTGAGAAGTTGTACGACCGTTATCACAACCGCTACGGCCAGGAATAACCCGGCCGTAGCGGTTGCGCTAGTTGCCGATTCCTACCACCGACCATGAGCGATAGGCTTCGTCACCCAGCAGATCGACC
>JBGGMI010000256.1:0-11366 GCA_041288075.1 Fimbriimonas sp. | reverse complement strand
TCTCGCGTTGGATCTCTGCAATGTCGGCTGCGGTTGGGCGTCTGTCCGGCCCCAGAGCAGCCATTCGCTGAATCAGCATCTGGTTCCCCTTCAGCACTTCCCGGCGCAGGATCACGACGTCGTCGAGGGCGACCAGGGTCGTGTCGTTCTCCGTAGCTCCGGTTGCAACTTCAACCGCGTCCCACTCGATTCGACCAACCCACCCATCCATGCTCGCATTGTAGCGAAAGAATCAGATCGTGCCCAGAACAGCGACGTCTTTCGACGCAAAAACCCTTCTAGCCTCTGCCACGATCCCCGAAGTCCCAAGCGACACTCCACGGTCAAATGAAGATTGGTATGCCTCCGAAGAGAGCACCCGCTGCACGTCGTCCCTCGCCCGGTCGCAGAGGCCCTGGTTTCGCTCTTCGAGAGTGCTCGCTGCTCCAAGAAGCATTGCCACCCCAATAGCGTCCTCGCCTCCGATGCCCGTTTTTGTGAATCCGGCCAGACTCCAGACGATGCAGTCCCAGTCCGGGTCCTCCAGGTAGAAGGCAAGCGTTCGCCTCTGCAATTCCCTCGCCCGGTCCAATTCGCCATGGGAAATCAGCGCCCATGCCAGGTTGTTCGAGCAGAAGCCGAACCCGTAGACGCCGCCGGGCTGACTGAACAGTTCGAGTGCCTGGGAAAGCAGCTCAACGGCCTTTTCATATTGCTTCAGCCGGTAAACCACGCACCCACCCTCGTGCAGCGTGATCGACAGAAACAGCCGGTTGCCCAACTCACGCGCAATGGCTACCGCCTCATTCACAAGCGCCTCTGCCCGAGTGAAGTCTCCCGAGTCCTCGGCCAAGGAGCGAAGGCAGCGGAGCGTCACCACCATTTCCGGCCGCTGCCCGAGCCGCCTCTGAATCGCCAATGCTCTCTCCAATACAGCCACTCGTTCATTGCCTCGTTCGAGTCCGGCGAAGCTTGGTGCGGAGCGTTCCGCCAACCGGTCTTGCTCGCAATGCAAGGTCCCCAACAGCGCATGGGCGCCATCGAGGAGTTGCTGGCCGTCTGGACACAGGTCAAGCGCGGCTTGGACGTGTACGCAGCCCTCAAAGGCGGAACCCCGATGCACCCAGTAAGGGCACAGAGCGCTCACGAGGCGCACATAGGCGTCTGGCTTGGCATTCGCAAGGGCGGCATGAAGATTCGCCTTTTCCAGCTCCAGGATCGCCGTCGCGGCAGGGTCTTGAAGGTCTTCAGCCAGGCGCAGAAAGAACGTCGTGTGCCGATCGCGAGCTTCGTCCTCACACCCACTCTCCCGAAGCCGCTCAAGTGCGTATTCACGGATGGTCTCCAACATGCGATACCGAATCCGCCCGCCCTCTTCTTCCGCAAGCACGAGCGATTTGTCGGTGAGGGAGGCAAGTGTATCGAGGGTGTCCGATCCGTACACCGCTTCGGCAGCCTCTATGGTCCAGCCGGAGAAGACGGAGAGGCTGCGCAGCATCGCCTTTTCCTCGTCGGAAAGCAGGTCATATGACCAGGCGATAAGGGCTCTTAGTGTCTTCTGGCGGGGCAGGGCAGTACGGGCACCCATCGTAAGCAGCGAGAACCTATCATCGAGGCGTTCTGCGATGTTCGCCAGCGTCAGCGTCGCGACACGCGCAGCGGCCAATTCCAGGGCCAGGGGAATGCCATCGAGTCGGCGGGCGATCGTGCAAACAGCCGCTACCTCCTCGGCCTGAGTGAGCTGAAAGCCGGGCCGAGCCGCGTGCGCTCGTTCGACGAACAACCGCACGGCGGGAAACTTCAATGCCTCCGCCACGGCAGCATTGACTTCCAGAGGGAGCGTTGCCGGTTCGGGAGCGGCGAGCGATGGGACACGCCTCGCCATCTCGCCCACTAGGCCGAGTCTTTGGCGACTAGTGGTCAAGATTCGGAGCGTGGGAGAGGCTCCGAGAAGCGTCTCGACGAGGGCCGCGACATCCTCCATCAAATGCTCGCAGTTGTCGAAGGCGATCAGATACGGGGCTTCATCTACCGTAGCGAGAATCTTCTGAACCGTGATCTCATCCGTCTCGTGGTCTTCCGTGAGTCCCAGGGCAAGAGCGGTGGCGGAAACCAGCAGGTCCGGCGAATCGAGCGGCGCCAACTCGACCCAGGCGACACGGCTATCCAGGGAATCTTGAACCGATCGCACCACCTCGATGGCCACCCGCGTCTTGCCAACGCCACCCGCACCGATGAGCGTCACCAGTCGGTATTGCGCGAGGCTCTCGACCACCGACCGAACCTCCTCCTCCCGACCAATCAGCGTACTAAGAGGAAACGGAGCCTTCTTCGGCTTCCCCCGAAGTGCCGTGGGGCGTGCCGTTGGCTTCTGCGCAGCCGCTTGCGACCGGATTTCTTGGAATAGGCGCGTGGTGGCTTCGTCAGGCGTTGCGTGAAGCTCGTGGTGAAGGCGCTGGCGCAGATCACGATAGACCTCGACGGCCGCTCCCGGATCGCCCGATGCCGCCAAGGAAAGCATCAGTTGCCGCACCGTGGAGTCTCTCAGCGAATCCATAGCCTCGGCGCGTCTGAGAACACGGACCGCTAGCAGGTGATCGCCCTCGTCGGCGGCTTTCTGCGCCAGAGATTGAAGGGCTTGAAGACATTGCTCCGCACGAAGGTCCCGCTCCACCACCGCCCACTCTTTGTAGCAGCCCTC
The DNA here is from genome assembly GCA_041288075.1 of Fimbriimonas sp. GTDB lineage: Bacteria > Armatimonadota > Fimbriimonadia > Fimbriimonadales > Fimbriimonadaceae > Fimbriimonas. The sequence continues at coordinate 8,686 of JBGGMI010000256.1, read as the reverse complement.
CAGCAGCGTCCCTATGTACAGCTCCGCCGCAGACTCCCAGTCACCGCTCAGGATCGCGGCATCGAAGCTCAGCACGTCGCAAGAAGCTCCACTCAGGTCGAGCGAGAGCGAATCGCGCGTCGGAGACTGAAGCCTCTCACTCTCGGTTCCAAGCGCTTTCCGCAGCGAAACCAGGTCGTGGCGAAGATTCTGCAGCGCCTGGGTCTCATCACTCTCGGGCCAAAGGGTGCCTGCCAGCCAAGCCCGGCTGACGGACCGCCCGTTGCGCAAAACCAGAAGCGCAAGCAGCCATTCGACGGAGCGGGTTCGCACACGCGGCATCGGTTCGCCCTGGATCAGCACTCTCAGGGGGCCGAAAAGATGGATTTCAAGCATGTGCAAATCCATTTTAATGGCGCGCACGATTTCTGTGTTGCCTTGCACACGGTTCTGCCCACGGCTGCCTCATAGCATGATCTCCAGGTTTGCCCCACGGGGCTCGCCATGGAGAAATTGGAATGCCGTCTGAGGAACCGACCGTCGCCCGTCTCGAAGTTCTGGTCCAGCGCCTGCTGGATGCGGAGCTGCTGATGGATGCACAGTGCGCCGCTATCTTGGACGAGGCATCGGCTGCTCGCCGCCTTTGGGAGGGTGGGCAATTTGCCGAGGCTTGCCGGCACGTGGAGAGGGTCGTCCTCTTCACCGATGCCCTCGTCCGCACCGGGGCACTTGTTCCGGCTGATGGGCGGGGCGTGATCGAGACTGCGAGCGTTATCTTGCAGGCTCAGGCCGATGCCAAATCCCACTGCTCTCCTCAGAAAGACTCGAGGAAAACATTATGAAATCACGAAAATGGGCCAAGATCGGCCTCTACGTCGCATCGTTATCCGTCGCCGCACTGGCATCCGCTGCCCAGTTCAACTACGTCGACTTCAGCTCCATGTCGGGCATGAATCTGCTCGGCAACGCGTCCCAACAGGGCAACGTCCTGAGGCTTACCGATATGGCAGGTGGCCAAAGCGGCTACGCGTGGCAGGGAACGCAGCAGCACGTTGCCTCCGGGTTCGATACCACATTCAAGTTCCGAGTGCGTGAGGAATGGCCAGGATCCGGAGCCGATGGCTTTGCATTTGTGATCCAGAACAACTCAGGAACTTTCTCGGCTGGACCCGAGGCGGCTGGTGGCGGAATGGGTTATCACGAGACTTTGGCAAATAGCGTTGTCATCGAGTTCGATACTTACACGAACTGGGGCTTAGAGCCGCGCACTTCGGTCGAATGGTATTTCGACTGGGAGCTCAATCAATGGCTGAATTTCGACTATGCCGACTATTACACCGACTGGGACCATGCCTGGGATTTCTACAGCAACAATCACGTCGCGATCCAGACGCGAGGCACCTCCGCGAATTCAGCCGACTACAACCAATCCGGCATCGCTTATGGCTTCCCGAACTTCAAGATCACGGACGGCCAGGAGCACACGGCGCACGTCGTGTATGACGGTACGGCCCACACCCTGAAGATGTATCTCGACGGCGAAGCGCAGCCAACCCTGAGCGGCTCCATCGATCTCTCGACAAAGCTGTCGCTGAACAACGGCATGGCATGGGTCGGGTTCACTGCCGCAACGGGTGGCGCGGTTAGTGAGCACGACATCCTTGCATGGAACTTCAAGTCGAGCTACCAGTGGAGCGGATTCCTGTCGCCGGTAGCGCACAAGCAGGTCTTCAAGGCCGGCAGCACGATTCCGGTGAAGTTCCAGCTAGTTGGAGCCAGTGCGGGAATCACGAACGCGGCGGCTAACTTCACTGTGAACGGAGCGACTGCGGGCTACTTCCGCTACGATGTGCAGGCTGGCCAGTACATCATGAACTGGCAGACGACGGGTCTTCCGACAGGCAACTACGTCATCGGAGCCGATCTCGGCGACGGTACGGTCCGCCAGGTCACGCTTACGCTGAACTAGCGAATCCAACCGTGTTGCCCCAGCCATATGTTGGGGCAACACCGCATTTCTACCTCGGCATCGAAATTAATTGAACGCTAGGCATTTCTGCCCACGTCGTGTACAGTGAAAGGTGGCGAATGCCGTGAACACAATGATCGAAGCAGGTTCTTACGTTTTACAGCCGTCTGAAGTCGCTGCCCAGGAGCGGCAGTGGGTTAGCCGGTGCCGGTCGGGCGACGAGACCGCTCTGGCCTGTTTGATCGCACGGCATCGAAACCGTCTTGTTCGAACGGCAACGAACCTTCTGCGCGATCGACACGAGGCTGAGGACATTGCGCAGGAAGCATTCCTCAAAGCTTTCCGCGAGATTGGAAAGCTGCGCGACGACCGTGCATTTTCAGGCTTTATCTATCGTATTTGTGTCCGCCTATGCATGGATCGTCTTCGTTTGAAGCGCGCCGAACTCGTTGAGTTCGACAAATCGCAACCTCATCAGGGAGGTGCCGTTGAGAATAAGGTGGTAGTCGAAAAGCTGCTTAGCCTGCTCCCGGCAGACCTGAGAACCACACTTGTTCTTCGCGAAATGGAGCAACTCAGCTACGAGGAAGTTGCGGAAGTGATGCACGTGCCCATTGGAACCGTTCGTTCGAGGCTCCACACAGCCCGCGAGCGATTCCGCAAGCTGTGGATCGAGGCGGTGGGGAGTGAAGCTTAACCTTGCCTGCAAGCGCTATCGAAAGCTGTGGAACGATTGCGATTCTCGCGAGCTGAAGCGGTCGGAGCAGCGCTTCCTGGAGCATCATCGGTGCGTTTGTGACGAGTGCCGGCAGTTCGAGCAGACGGCTTCGTTTACCCTTGATCTTCTGCGATCGGCAACGCTAGAGCCTGAAGTCTCGCTCACGTTCGACGAGCGCGTGCTACGGCGCGTGCGCGTGCAGACGGTTCGGGAAAGTCTCAGCTACTGGTCGCCTGCACTTGTAGGTGCCGGTATCGCTTGCGTGGCCATTTTCGCGACGCTGCAGATTGCGGCGATGCCCGTGCAGCCGAACCGGGCCAGGCTCCCTGATGGCGAGGCCATGCGGACGATCAATTCGGATAGCCCACTGCCCAGTCTGATTCTCAGCAAGAAGCCCTTACGTCTCGACCAATGACTCCAGCCGGCAGGGCTTTTTGGGGAGCCATGCTCGGGGCACTCCTAACGCTTGCGCTGCACCCAGCGTCTCGTCCCTTTGTATTGGGCTCAGCGTCTCGGGTAGCTCCGCAGATAGTCTCAGACACGCTGGACTCCCAGGTAGCGAGGCTCAATCCGCCCCGGGACTTGTTGGGTGCCAGTTTGTGGCTTCAGATCGCCTTCGAGCGGATCGTAAACGGGCACGAGACGCTTCAGCCGGATGAGATTCGCAGCGTGCTGCAGGTCTGCGACGCCGCGATCGAGCGCGAGAATCCTCAGAATGCTTTTTGGCACCAGGCCAAGGCTGCACTGCTGAGCCATGCGGGGCATCACAAACAAGCGCTACAAGAGTGGCTGAACGCCTCACGATTCGACATCTGGAAGGACTATCAGGCAGAGCGCTTGATGGTCTCACAGAACTTGCTGGCGGATCGAACGGGCGCTCGGCAAGCCTGGCAATACGCATTTGTCTATCACGCCCGGTCGGAAGCCGGAGCAACTTTGATCGAGCGCACAGCGAGAGATATCTTGTCCGCGGCGGACTATAAAAGCGAGAAGGGTCGTGAGATTCGCTATGCGACGCTCATGAACGGAGACTTGCTGCGCAACGGAGGACGATCTCTGCAGGTCTCAAGCCACGGGGCCAACATCATCGAGCTCTCCGCTTATCCGGCGACACTCACCGAAACTCCAAGCCCCAAGGTCTTGTGGATCGGTCGAACGGAGCTGCTTGCGAGCCTTGCCAAGCACGGGGAGAAGGGCCAATACGAGAAGGCCAGTACCGTGTTCAGCTACAACGATGGTTGGCGGGCACTCGTGCTAGACGACCGATTCAAAGTGCTCGCAGATCAATTGAGCATGGCGGCAGTGGTTGTTGCGGAAGCACCGGTAGCCGCGATTGCGGTGATGGTATTCGGGCTCACGATTTGGTTGCTGGGCACTGCTATCGCGCGCAAGATGCAAACTCGCACCGCCTTTCAGGCAGTTCCGGTCGGAATCGCGACGGTACTGGCAAGCACCCTTGTCTATGCCCTTAGCGCCAACATTGCGGCGGCAATGGCGGTCGGGTTGAGCACCGCGTTTCTGCTGGTGACGCCCGCGAATGCCCGCCATGTTCGGAAGCACGATCTAGGTCCGCTATTCACCTTCGTGATTCTCATTCTCGCGGCGAGCTCGGCATTGGCTCTTGGTGCTTATGTCATTGCGTCGTCGGGTCCAGCCGTGGCCCTGGCAACGGCTCTGAAGGTGCCGCAGGATTACTCCGAACGGCCGGCCTTGGCCGGATTGGCAGCGGTCTTTATCGGACTCATCTGCATCGCAGGGCCGCTGTGGGCGCTCGTACATCGTATAGCTACTCCGGTGGTGGTCTCGTCAGGGCTTCGGAGGGCAGGGGCAATGATGGGCTTGGGTGGGTTGCTGCTGGTGGTGATCTTGAGCCCAGTGTGCGTGTACTTCGACCGGCAGCTCGCGGAGACGCTGGAGCGGCTTGTTGGGAACGAACCGGTCTATCATCTTCTTTGATGACCGACACCCTGCGGGAGAAAATCCAGAACCTGGCTGAACTCCGGCAGTCGCTGATGGATGAGCTTCGGGCCAAGCCCAGCGGATTAGCGTGGTGCTCTCGCCACACAGACCTAGCCGACGAGGCGATTCGCCTGGTCTTCGACGATGTCCTTGCAGAGAACCCGCGTATTCCCCCGATCGCGATTATTGCCACAGGTGGCTACGGACGCCGGGAGTTATCTCCGCACTCCGATATAGACATCACGATCGTGCCATCGGACGAGGCATCACCAGAGCTCGACTTGGCCATCAAGCGGCTCTTTCACAATTTGCAATGGGCGTTTGGCACGGTGCTGAAGCTGGAAGTCGGTTATGCCTATCGTCTCATTGCCGACGCCCCAGGCTTGGACGCAAAAACTCGCACGGGGCTGATGGACATGCGTCATCTTGCAGGTGCCTCCGAGTTGACGAGGACCCTCGACGAAGCGCTTCTTCATAGCTTTTCGGTGGGCGAGTTCGTGCTGTCGAAGATTAGCGAGCGGGAGGAGATGTATGCGAAGTATCACGACACGCCGTACATCGTCGAGCCCCATCTGAAGGAAGGCGCGGGCGGAATACGCTGCTTCCATTGCTCGAACTGGATCAGCGAAGCGATTGGAGAGCGCACTTCGCGCCCAACCGCTGCTTATGACACCGTCGTGCGGTTCAGAAACCTGCTGCACCTCTATTCGGGCAAGTGCCAGGACTTGCTCTCGCGTGGGAAGCAGGCCGAGATGGCGGATGCACTCGGTCTGGACATGTACTCGATGATGTCGAGCCTAGTGCTTGCGGGCGCCGACCTCCACGCTTTCTATATTCGCGCAAAGGAGAAGGTTAAGGAATCCCGCTTTGCACTGGCACCAGGGGTCTTATCTGTCCAGGGCGAGGCGAGGACCTATGGCGCAATCGACGGCGGACAAGCGGCAGTGGGAATTGCGCTTGCGACACGGCTGAACCTGGTGGTCAGCAACATTGCAGTGCCACCACCCATCGGCATTGAGGGGCCGGCGGTCGTCTACGCCCTATCAACCGGAGAGGCAACAATCCGAAACCTGGACCGCTGCCGCTTGCTCGAAAGCATCTTGCCCGAGCTCACCGCCTGCAGAGCTCTGATGCCGACAGATACAGTGCACCAATTTACAGTGTTCGAGCATACGCTGAGGGTGATTCGGAACCTTGATCGGCTGGAGCCTGGCACATTTCTGGGAGATATCAAGGCTTCTGTAAACGATCTCGAGCCTCTCTTCCTGGCAGCCCTCCTGCACGACGTCGGCAAGGTGGACACCTCCCGGTCACATAGTTCGGTGGGGGCAGAGATTGCACGTGAGGTTTGCTCCCGTTGGCACCTCGCCGATAACGTGTGCGAGGTGGTTGAGTGGCTTGTTCGAGAGCATCTGGTCATGGCTCGGTTCATTCGCGTGCGGGACATCGCTAATCCGCAAACGGTTGAGGAATTTGCGGCGATGGTGGGCAATGCTCAGCGGCTTCACATGCTGACTTTGCTGACCTATGCGGACATACGCGCGGTGTCGGAGGAAGCTTGGACGCCTGCACAGGAGACTTTCCTTCGAGAGCTGCACGAACGGACGGTCGGGCGTCTTGCCGCTACGGAACCCGTGACGCCTGATCTGTCGGTTCATCGAAACAGACTGTTGCGCCAGTTGCGCGGGAAAGAGGACAGCGCGGCGATTCAGGAGTTCCTGAACACGTTGCCCGCCTACTACTTAACGAGCACGCCGCCTGATGTTGTTCGCCTGCATCTGGAGTATGCAAAGCGGGCTTCCGAGGGAACGCCTACCGTGGAGGCCTTTCATCGGCCGGACCTCGGCGCCACTGAGGTTACTGTTTGCACCCCTGATGTTCCGGGGTTGCTCAGCAGGCTGCTCGGCGTCTTCTATGCGCTCGATCTCAGCGTAGCCGGCATCCGCGCGTGCACGACTTCGTCTGAACCCCCGGTGGCGGTCGACGTCTTCACCGTCTCTTTCGGTGGCCGCCCCGTACCGGGTGCGACTGCGAACCAGTTGACCCAAGCCATCTTGGACATCGTTCAGGAAAGGCGCCAGGTCGAGGAGTTGCTGCTGCAGAAGGGCAAGGATCCTTCTCGAAAGCAGAATGTGTTCTCTTACACGTATATCGAGGGAGCGCCGGGGATTCTCGAGATCCGATCTCCACGAGGACGAGGGATGCCGTTCCGTTTCTCTACGTTGATCGCGGGGCGCGGATGGAACGTGGTGAGTGCTCGTGTGGGCCAATGGGCCGGAAATGCGACGGCTGCGTTCTACATTCTTGGGGACAATGGACGTCCAATAACTAGAGAGGAAGTCGACGCGTCATTAAGAGAGGTGGCCCCTGCGCTTCCCGGCCTCGACTAACTCAGTAAAATGCCAAACCGGCACTCGGAGACTTGAATGCACTTAAGAATTAATTTCGCAGCCCTCGCCCTTCTGGCTTTAACCGCTATCGCCGGTGCCCAAGGTGCGGCAAAGCCGCTCGAAGCGGGCGATACGGCTCCGGCGCTCAAGGTGGCGAAGTGGCTGAAAGGCGGACCTGTCACGAGCTTTAAGGACGGGAAGGTCCATGTGATCGAGTTTTGGGCTACCTGGTGCGGCCCGTGCAAAGACAGCATTCCGCACTTGACCCAGCTTGCCAAGAAGTACAAGGGCAAGGTCGCTTTCACCGGCGTGAGCGTGTGGGAGGTTCCGCCGGACAAGAAGGATCCTAAGGTGATGGAGCGAGTCTCTGCGTTTGTCAAGCAGATGGGATCGAAGATGGATTACAACGTCGCCGCCGATGGACCAGAAAATACGATGGCGAAGACATGGCTACAGGCTGCCGAACAGGATGGCATTCCCACCGCATTTGTCGTCGGACGAGACGGGAAGGTCGCATGGATCGGGCATCCGATGGCCGATATGGACGGAGTGCTTGCCAAGGTTGTTGCGGGAACGTACGACGTGCAAGCGGAGAAAGCGCGACAGGAGAAGGAAGAAGCCGAATTCCTGAAGATCCAATCCATGATGGGTCCCCTGCAGCAGGCGCTTGCCGAAAAGGACGAGCGGGCTGCGGTCGCGGAGCTGGACAAGCTGTTTGCGGTGGCTCCCAAGCTTGAGCAGACGTACGGCGCTCTGAAGTTCGAGATGATGTTGGTTGCTGATGAAACCAAAGCCTATCCATATGCGAAGCAGCTCGCCGACGGGCTGTACAGAGACAACGCCCAGCTTCTAAACAATTTGGCCTGGGAAATCGTGGACGATGCAAACTCGTTGACCAAGCCGGACTATCCCCTTGCGGTTTACATTGCGGAAAAGGCGGTTGCCGTGGCAAAGGGCAAGGACTCTTACAGCATGGACACGCTTGCCTATGCCTATTTCAAGAACGGTGACCAGACGAAGGGAATCGCGACTCAGGAGAAGGCCGTTGCGCTGGCGGCCAAGGATCGGGAAGTCGACAAGGAAACGCTTTCGGATATGAAGGCACGGCTGGCGATTATGAAAAAGAAGGCCGGCAAGGTCTAAGCGAGCATGCTCGAGACTCCCCTCTATGGGAAATTCCAACGCGAGGGGAGGCGGCTGGTTTTTGGACCACCTTCGATCTACCAGAGCTTGATCAAGGCCGTCGGCGGCACCGGGGCGTTGATGGCGGCGTACGTGCTGTATTCAACGGCACTGGGGGAGCCGACGCCGGTGTATCCGATGTGGTGGGTGCTCATCGGGGCTCTTCTGCTCGGCGCGGCCGGGTTGGCGGCCGCTTCGCTTCAAAGCATCACCTTCGACCTCAAGGAGCGGATGTATCTTCGAAGGCAAGGTCCCGGCCTCTTCCCTCGCATCTCTCGCGGCCCCATTTCGGCTCTCGATGCCCTCGTTGCGATTTCGGAACCGAATTCGAGACTGATGAGCGGTGGCGTGACGTACCACCTGGTGCTGTACTGGAAGGGCCAGAGGGAGCCCTTGATGGTGCTGCAGCAGGACACCCGTCAACTCGTAATGGGGCAGCCCCTCAACATCGGGGCGGCACAATTGCTGGAGCGGGGGGCGCAATTTGCT
>JBGGMI010000255.1:0-8303 GCA_041288075.1 Fimbriimonas sp. | reverse complement strand
CACTACCGGCGTGGTGGAGAAGAGCGCCGCCCACGCTGCCGTGTCATCGATCTTCAACCTGTCCTTGTCCCAGTTGAACCAGCGAACCAGCCAATCAGTTGCGAACAGCGGGGTCGAAATTGTTTGGGATTTCTCTCCCTGAGTCGCAACAATCTTGGGGTCGATGAACCCTCCGATTGCACCTGGCCCGAGCAAGGGTCGGATCGTGTACGCCGCACGGTTTCCGGGAGCTGGCACCATTTCCACTTCTGGTGAGTGCGTGATGTGATAGGCACGCCGCTGCACGCCCTCGATTTCCAGCTCCGATTCGTTCACACGTCGATACGCGAGGACGTCCTTGCGGAAATCTCGGGGTGCGAACTCGCCCGCTTCGACCCACTTCAGCCCTTGCGGCATCCCAGTCTCTCGATAATAGAGAAATCCCGCCGGCCGCTTCGCGAGCATTCTTTGCAGGCGTTGGTATCGATCTGAGGCCAAAAAGAGCTTCGTTTCGAGCTCGGTCGGCGTGCTTAACACCCCATCGCCTGGAATCTTCGCCTGCTCGATACTGTTCTCCGTCACAACGGTCGCAGTCGAGTTCTCCAGGGAGTAGGCGTTCGCCGCATCGAGAATACGATTGGAGGCAATGCGATTGTTCGCCGAGGGCCGCGTCTTGTGCTCGGGTGCAGTGCCGGACCACAGATGCACGGCGGTCGCTCCCGTGTGTTGGATGTCGTTGAGCTCGACAGCGTTGTGGCTGCCCTGCTCGATAGCGATCGCATCGCTTCGACTGCCCCAAATGTCGTTTCGGGCAATCAGGGAATCGGACGAGAAGCCGAGCCAAAACCCGTAATTCGACTCGTTGGCCAAATTGCGGAGGTACACGTTGCCGAAAGAGAAGGTGCCCTCGAAGGCGTTTGCCGGGGACCAGGAGCCATCATTGTTGGCGATAACGTTGTTGTCCGAGCTTCCCTCGAAATTGAAAGTTTTCGTCGCTGCGTTGTACCCTCCGTTCGTGCGATCCGTCAGGAAAAATCCGTCCCCTCCGTGCGTGAAGCTGTTGCCCACGAAGTAGTTCTCGCTGGACCCGTCAACGACGGCGACCCCGGCTGCATCGCCGCCCCACCCTCCACCCCATGGGCGGCTCACGAAGTCAGCTCTGTTCCACAGAATCTGGTTTCGGCTTGATCGAGCGAGGCCGATGCCCCAGCCAGAATTGAACGAGAAGTCGCAGTTCTCGACGATGTTCTCGTTGGAACCGACCATCAAGAGCCCGTTTTGAGCCGACGAGCCGCGGCAACTCACCACTTTGCTGCCATGCGTGTTCTCCAGCCATATTCCGGATCCATAGGTACGCCAGACTTCCAGATCGCGAATGTTGACGAAGAAGTCGATCGGCCTGCCCTCGGGCGTGGCGATGCGGATTGCACGGCTGCGATCCACCTGGCAGTTCTCAAGCCGAATGTTCTGGCAATTGAGGAGGCGAATGTTAAACCTATAGCCGCTGATTCGTGCATTCTTGATAGTCACATTTCGGCGGTTGACCAGCAACAATCCGGTTCCTTCGAACGCTGCCTGATCGTTGGCGCTCGAACGAACACTTGTCCCGGCAAGGTCGACGGTGATGCCGTCGCGAACGATCGACAGAGCTGCTTCTCCCTTGGTCGGAAGCACGTATGATTTAGCCGCCACCTTGCCCGATCTCGCGAAGGCGTAGCCCGAGGAGAGCTTGATCGCCTGCAGCGGAACTGCGGTTGTGAGTGCAAGAAGAAACGCGCCGATCATGCGCTAAGTGTAGCGGTTCGGATTCTGAGTGGCACAATCTGGCCATGGCTTTGTGGAAAATGCCTCCCAAGGCGAAGGTGTACGAGGCCCTGACCGCCGTCGCCGATGGGCGGGTGAAGCTTCTTACCGAGAACTCGGCCGAGGTGAGCTCTTCGGGTGGGGACAAGGTTTACAAGGTCACGTGGAATTGGGACCGGGACGAGATCAGCTCCAGCGATCCAGCATCTCGGTTTCAGGGCTACGTCGGCTACCCGATCATTGCGGTGCTTCTCTCAACAGGGCGGCTCGAATACGACTCCCTGCTTGCTCAGAAGCTCGGAGGCGTCGCGTGGAAGGAGATCAACGACAGGTTCAAGCGCGACTATGATGCCGCAGTAAGGCATGTTTTGGCCGAACGGAAGATTGGCCCTGAGCTCGACACTCTGGTGGACCGCCTCTATTCACAGATAGAGGACATGAAACTCTTGAGGCCCTAGTAAGATGCACGAAGGCCATGCTAACCCTTCTATTTGCCTCTTGCCTGCTGTCCCAAACGCCTCCAGCCCAAGATCCTTTGGCAGCGGCTTTCCGAAACCCTCCCGCCTCTGCGCGACCACACACCTGGTGGCACTGGATGGACGGGAATGTGACGCGGGAAGGGATCACTGCAGACTTGGAAGCGATGAAGCAGGCCGGCATCGGCGGGGCGCATGTGTTCGATGTGGGGCAAGGCATTCCTGCCGGCCGCGTCGAATATAACACCCCCGAATGGCGTGAGCTCTTCGCTCATGCGATGACCGAAGCGAAGCGACTTGGGTTAGAGATGACCGTGCACAACTGCGCCGGCTGGTCCTCGAGCGGGGGACCATGGGTTGAGCCGAAGGATGCGATGAAGAAGGTGGTTTGGAGCACGACGGAGTTCGAACGATCCGCCCCTGGGTCCTTAGATAGACCGCTCCCTGAGCCTCAGAAGGTGCGCGGCTACTACCAAGACATCCGCACGTACGCGTTTCCAACTCCAGCAAAGACCACGGCACCCCATCCGCTGTCTGAGTTGACTGGTCTTGGGGCAAATCCCGGTCCCGTAAAGACTCTCAACTGGCCGAGGATTCGTCGCGTCGATCTCGTGCAGATCCCGAAGGAAAGAATTCGTCCAAATGGCACCTTGGACCGGCAATTTCCAGCGGGGAAGTGGACGGTCCTGCGCATGGGCTACACCCTTACCGGATCCCAAAACGTTGCGAGCAGGGACAGCGGGCGGGGGCTGGAGGTTGACAAGCTCGACCCGGATAGCGTGAATGCTTTCTTCGATGGGGGTCCGAAGAAGTATCTGGACCGCGTTGCAGGACTGGGAGCGCTCACCACCGTTTTGATCGACAGTTACGAGACGGGCTACAACAACTGGTCGCGCAATGGGCTTGGGTTTCAGACTCGCTTTGGCTATGACCTCGAGCCGTTTCTTCCAACTCTGGCCGGCTTCGCCATCGACGACGACGCGACCACACTTGGCTTTCTTTTCGACTTCCGAAGGAACCTTGCGGAACGGTGGGCGACGTCGTATAGCGCCTTATTCGCGGAGCGGCTGAAGGGCTATAACCTGCAGCTCGCCATCGAGCCGTACGGCAACGGCAACTTCGACCCGTTCAGCTATGCCAGGCCAGCCGGGCTGATCATGGGCGAGTATTGGGTTGGCGAAGGACAGATCAATGGCAGCGTGAAACACGCCGCCTCCGTCGCTCACGTCTACGGCCATGACCTAGTTGGAGCCGAAGCCCTGACTGCGACGCCCGATCAGGCGGGCTGGAGGAATCAGCCGCGGCAGTGGAAGCCATTCGCGGACCGCGCCATGACGATGGGGATCAACCGGATCATCTACCACCGGTTCGCTCATCAGCCGTGGGTGAGCGGCGTGCTGCCAGGGATGACGATGGGGCCATGGGGCTCGCATGTGGATCGCACGCAGACATTCTGGTCGTACATGCCGGTTTGGGACGAGTATCTGTCGCGCTGCCAGTATTTGCTTCAGAGCGGAACGTTCGTTGGGGATGTTTTGCTCTTCTCTGGAGAAGATTCTCCGCAAAGCTATGCGGGCGAGGGGCAGGACTTGCCGCAGGTTCCGCCAGGTTACGACTTCGATTATTGCGGCATCGATCCGCTCATGTCGGTGACGGTTAAGGATCATCGCCTGGTGGTTCCGGGCGGCGGGTCTTATGCGGTGCTGGCGTTGCCGAATACGACGGTGATGACGCTGCCCCTCGCCAAGAAGATCAAGCAGCTTGTGGAGGCGGGCGCTTATGTGTTGGGGCCGAAGCCGGTTCGCTCGCCCAGTTTCAGTGAGGCTAATTCTCGGCCGGCGAGCGAACTGAGGATGGTCGTAGACGAAGTATGGGGTCCGACCAGTGCGAGTCCGGGCAGCCATGCCCGTGGACGGGGCCGCGTCTATTGGGCTCAGTCGCTGAAGACGGTTCTTTCCAACATCGATCTGGATCCCGATTTTGTAACGGGGGCCAAGGATGTGCGCGCGATCCATCGGCGGATTGGACAGGACGACGCCTACTTCGTCGCCTCTGCCCAAGCCTATCCCCGTACAGTCACGGCTCGCTTTAGAATTGACAAGAACAAGCCGTTGCCCCGGGTGCAGCTTTGGTATCCCGCAACCGGCAAGATCGAGGACGCGCCGGTTTGGAAGCCTTATCGAAGAGTGATTTCAAAGGGGCATGGGCGCTTTGATGGGATCGAGCTGCCGCTTCATTTCGATGCCGATGGCTCGGTTTTCGTGATGCTGCGGCCGGGCGAAGCCTTGGATGATGCCTTGACTGGAATTGAAGCGAAGATCGCAGCCGTAGGAGGCAAGCCGAAGCCGGCTCTACGGATCGTTAAGGCTGAATACGGCGACTTCCCGTCGGGCAAGGTCAAGGACGTCACCAAGATCGTTCAGGGCGCGGCGGGGCCGCATAGCGTCCGAATCACGGCGTCCAACAATGACATGGGTGGCGACCCGGCGAACATGATCGTGAAGACGCTGCGGGTCACGTATGTGCAGGGCGACGTGACGCAGACGGTCACCGTACGCGAGAACGACACGCTGCAGATTGGTGATTTGCCCGATGCGGGCTCGCCGCCAACCTATGAAGTTCACTCTAACCCCGGCCAGCTTTGGGTCTGGCGAGAAGGAGACTATAAGCTCAATTGGTTCCGCAAGGCGCCGATGAAGCTGAGTGTGCGTGACCTGCCGAAGCCGGTGGCGGTTTCCGGACCCTGGCAAGTGCGATTCCCCGCCGGGTGGGAAGCTCCGCCAAACATCACGCTAGATCGGCTTGCCTCTTGGACGGAAAACACCGACTTTGGCATCAAACATTTCTCGGGCACGGCAACCTACACCAAGACGCTCGATGTGCCGGCTTCACTTCTCGGCACCGGCAAGCGACTGATGCTTGACCTCGGCGACGTGCGCGAGCTTTGCCGGGTGCGGCTGAACGGCAAGCCGATCGCTACTCTTTGGAAGCCTCCGTTCCGAATAGACATCGCGAACACGGCCCACGCGGGCAAGAACGCGCTGGAGGTCGAGGTGACGAACATGTGGGTGAACCGCCTGATCGGGGACGAACAATTCCCTGACGACATGGGCTGGAAGGGAGCGCAACTTGAAAAATGGCCAGACTGGTTCGTCAATCATCAGCCGAGGCCGGAGCCGCGGCGTAAGACATTCACCACATGGAGGCATAACACTAAAGAAACGCCTCTACTTCCCTCAGGATTGCTAGGGCCGGTGCTGTTAAGGCCGGTGAAGGTGATTTCTTTGCGCCCCTAGCGGCGTAGATGGGCCCAAGCCACGGTATCTTACTTATTGGACCGCTCACCTGCGGTCAGGATTCAATCATGCCCTCGGACAAGCAACTCCTTTCCTCCAGACGCCAATTTCTTCAAACGACCGGCAGCCTAGCCGCCGCTTCCGTGCTTCCCAGCTTCGGTTTCGGATCCGTTCACGTCCAGGGCAGCGAGCTCATTCAGGTCGCTGTCGTGGGCTGTGGCGGGCGAGGCGGTGGAGCGGTCGCCAATGCACTGTCAACTCAAAGCGGTCCCGTCAAGCTCGTTGCGATGGCAGACGTTTTTGAGGATCGACTCAAGAGCTGTTATGACAATCTGGCGAAGGATTACTCCAAGCAGGTCGACGTTCCGCCGGATCGTCGCTTCCTTGGCTTTGAAGCTTACAAGCAGGCCATGGACGCTCTACGCCCCGGCGATGTGGTCATCCTCACGACCCCACCCGCGTTCCGATGGGTGCACTTCCAGTACGCAATCGACAAGAAGCTCAATGTCTTCATGGAGAAGCCTGTCACCACCGACGGCCCAAGTGCTCGGCGGATGCTCAAGCTTGCTGACTTATCGATCGCAGCCGGCCTCAAGGTCGGCGTTGGTCTTATGTCCCGCCACGTGATCGGGCTCCAGGAGCTCCAGAAGCGGATCATGGACGGCGAGCTCGGCGAGATCATCCTCATGCGCGGGTACCGCATGCACGGCCCCGCCGCTTCCTTCGAGTCCACACCCAAGCCGGACGGCATGAGTCACCTCGAATATCAGATTCGGCGCTTCCACAGCTTCCTCTGGGCAAGCGGCGGATGCTTCAACGACTTCTACATCCACCACGTCGATCATCTTTCCTGGATGAAGAACTCTTGGCCGATCAAGGCGCAGGCAATCGGCGGGCGGCACTATAAGACCACGAAGGAAGGCATTCCCTTCGTTGATCAGAACTTCGACTCATACGGCGTCGAGTACACATTCGACGATGGCACGAAGTTCCTCTTCGACGGCCGCTGCGTCGAGGGTGCTCGGGGCCAATTCTCGAGCTATATCCATGGAACGAAGGGCAATGCAATTGCCGCGAGATCGGGAGACTGCAACGGCCCGGCTGCGATCTACAACGGCCAAAACCCGACCGGAACTCCGCGGTGGATCACCACCGACAAGAGCAACCCCTATCAGAACGAGTGGGACGTGCTCATGAAGATGATCCGCACGAACACACCGTACAACGAGGTCAAGCGGGGCATCCAGGCAAGTGTCGCCAGCAGCATGGGCCGCATGGCTGCGCACACGGGTCAGGAGATCACCTACGATCAGATGCTCAACTGCGAGCACGACTTTGCGCCGAATGTGGACAAGCTTACGATGACTTCCGATTCGCCGCTTATGCCGCTGGCGAACGGCCGCTACCCGATTCCTCAACCTGGAATCCTCAACGATCGCGAGTATTAATCGCTCGCGATCTTGATGAACGTCCGAACGCCGGGAAAGTGCCTCAGCAGCGCCTCCCGGCGTTTTTGTGCCACCAGCGTCAGGGCCGTGGAGAGTGGGTCGGAGGTGAATCCATCCGGTGCAATCACGGTCGCCTGTTTTCGCTGAGTCAAGCCGTAGCCCGTTCTAGGGTCCACCACGTGCGAGTATCGTGTTTTGCCGATCTCCACATACTGCTCGGTGTCTCCAGAGCTTGAGATGGCGCAGTCCTTGAGGAACATGTTTTGGCCAGCGTTCGGCACGCTGATGTTCCAGCCTTCCCGCCTTGGAGGTGCCGCCCCCAAGACGATATCGCCTCCCATCTCGATTAAGGCACTTTGTATGCCCTGGCTCCTGAGAACTTTAAGTGCCTCGTCGGAGGCATAACCTTTGGCGATTCCGCCAAGGTCGAGGCGCATGCGGGGCACGTCGAGGGTGGCTGTGCTCGTTTTCGGGTTCATATGAAGCTTCTTGAAGCCGACGACCTTCTTCGCCTTTTCGATGTCCGCGGCGTTGGGCAGTTTCTGCTCCTTCCTCGCCTTTCTCCAAAGCTGAATCAAGGGACCCACCGTCACATCGAAGCCGCCGTCCGTTTGCTTCGCGATCGTTTGCGCTTTGTCGAGCACTCGGAAGAGGTCTGGGGAAACAGGGATCGCTCCTTTTCCCGCCGAGCCGCACAGGCGCATCAGCTCGCTGTCCTGCCGGTAGTCGCTCATGATCGCGTCCAGTTCGGCGATCCTTTTGAAAGCCGATTCGCAAGCCGAGCGTGCCGTTTGTTCGTTAGGAGCGTATACAACTAGACGGGCATCGATGCCCATGTGATATTCGGTGAAGGTAAAACGAGTAAGTCCGCCTTGCTCCTGCGCCGCTGCCGAGAGCCCCTGGGCAAACCCCGCTATGAGACACGCGATGACCCAACGCATTCTTCTACTGACGATTCTCTCCATATCACTGGCTATGAGCTCGCTTGCCGCCGAGCCTCAGCAGCCGGCACCCTACAGCGTCACGCTACCTAATTCGGTCGTGAAGATCAACATGGTTCCCGTTCCTGCTGGCTCGGTGAAGATCGGCAGCGAAACCGTGGCGGTGAAGCCGTTCTACATGGCAACCACCGAAACGACATGGGAAGCATTCGATGTGTTTCTTGCGAGCGGGCCGCATTCGAAGCCTTACGATCAGTCCGAATTCGCCCCCGACGCCATCGCCCGACCCAGCCGAAGCTACATCCTGCCCGACCTGGGCTGGGGACACCGGGGCTATCCGGCGATCAACTTGAGCTACAC
>JBGGMI010000254.1:0-8150 GCA_041288075.1 Fimbriimonas sp. | reverse complement strand
GCTCTGAGGCATCCATCGCCGCCTGCCTCGAAGCCTCCAGTCCGAACAGCGCCGGATAAGTCGCTTTTCCCCGCTCCCGGTCAGATCCCGCCGCTTTTCCGAGCTGCTCCGCCGACGACGTCTCGTTCAGCACATCGTCCGCAATCTGGAACGCCAACCCGATCCCGAACCCGTACCTCCGCAGCCGCTCGCACTGCTCCTCGCTCCCGCCGCCCAAAACCGCCCCGATCTCGCAGCTCGCCGCAATCAAAGCCGCCGTCTTCCGCTCGTGGATCATCTGCAGCACTTCCGCCGAAACGGCCTTCCCCTCGCAAAGAATATCGACCGTCTCCCCACTCACCAGCATCCCGGTCGCCCGAGTCAGCAACCCGATCGCCCGCAAAGCCCGCTCCGCCGGCGCGGCAGAAAAAGCCAGCGCATCAAAAGCCAGCGCAAACAACGCATCGCCGGCCAAAACCGCCACCGCCTCCCCAAACCGCACATGGCAAGTAGGCAGCCCCCGCCTAAGATCGTCATTGTCCAGAGCCGGCAAGTCGTCGTGAATCAAAGAAAAGCAGTGCACGAGCTCAACCGCGCAAGCCGCATCCAGCGCAGCCTCGGCCCGCCCCCCGACGGCCTCCGCGCAAGCCATCACCAGCGCCGGCCGGATCCGCTTCCCCGGCGCCAGCGCCGAATACCGCATCGCCTCATGCAGCAAGCTCGGCTCGGATTCCACCGGCGGCAAAAGCTCTTGCAACCGCCTATCGACCCTCTCCGCGTAGGTCTTTAGTAGCGATTGAACCGGCACGCCCTCTAGTCTACCGCTGGGTTCGCTTGAGGCTGGTATGATCCGAATTCATGGCCGTAATCCGCCCTTTCACGGGTCTCCGTTACAGCGCCGCCGCCGGCCCCATCGACAGCCTCACCGCGCCCCCCTACGACGTCCTCACCCCCGCGCAGCGCGACGAATACTCCGTTCGAAACCCGCACAACATCGTGCACCTCACCCTCCCCGAGCACGAGGTCGACGATCGCAGCAAGTTCGTCAAATACGCCCGCAGCGCCGCCCGCTTAGCCGAATGGCGTCGCGACGGCTCCCTCGCCCCCGAGCCGCAGCCCGCCTTCTATCGCTACACCCAGACCTTCCACACCCACCGCCCCGATCGCAACTACGTCCGCACCGCGATCATCGCCCTCATCAAGCTCGAACCTTACGAAAACGGCGTCGTCCTGCCCCACGAGCAAACGTTTCCGAAGCATAAAGAAGACCGCCTGAGGATTCTCGAAGCCACGAAAGCCCACCTCGAATGCATCTTCGGCCTCTACGAAGACCCCACCGGCGAAGTCCTCGACGCCATCCAGAAGGCCCAGGTCGGCGAAAGCGTCCGCACCACCTCCGACGAAGGCGTCCAGCACGTCCTGGAGCCAATCACCGACCCCGCCACGCTTCAACGGCTCGTCGACCTGATGGCCGACAAAAAAGTTTGGATCGCCGACGGCCACCATCGCTACGAAACCGCGCTAGCCTTTAGAGAGGCTTTAGGCCCACAAAGTGGCCCGGTCGCGGAAGATTATATGATGATGGCGCTCACTTCCATGTCCGATCCCGGACTCGTGCTCCATCCCACCCACCGGGTTCTTCGAACGATCCCGGTATCCAAGGACGAGGCGCTGGCGAGGCTCGGCGAGCACTTCAACATTCGGGAAACCCACAGCACCCGGGTCATGGAAATGCTCGAACACGAACCCGGCCGCGCCCTCGGTGCCGTCTTCGAAGGCGGCCTCGGCTACGTCCTCACGCCCAAGAACGACGATGAGCTAATAGGCCTATCACCCGGCGAAGGAAGCCATGCCCTGAACGCGCTGGACGTAAGCATCCTTCACGGGGTCATGATGGAGCGGCTTCTGGGAGTCCAGGGCACAGACGAAATCACGTACACCCGCGATTATCTGGAAGCGATTAGACTGGCAGACGAAGGCGCTGCAGTTGCGTTTCTGATGACGCCCCCGACAGTAGAGGATATGAAGGAAATTGCACTTAGTGGCGAAAAGATGCCCCAAAAGAGCACCTATTACTTCCCCAAAATCCTCAGCGGCCTTGTAATCTGGAGTCTCAACGACTTTTGAGTGTTTATTGAATGAAGATTAGGCTTCTTGGGACAGGCGCAGCCGACGGCATCCCCGCGCTATTCGGGGATGATCCTGTGAGCTGCTATGCCCGAGAAAACGGCGGCAAGGATGTCCGAACGAGAACCGCGGCCATCGTCGACGATCACATCAAGATCGATCTTCCTCCCGACACGCATGCCCAACTCCAGCGCGACGGCCTCAATCCGAACGACTGGACCGCGCTGATCTTCACTCACAGCGACGACGACCACTGCACGATCTCGGAGATCCAGTACGCCCTAGAGCCGTTCACCCGCAAGGATCACCTGCCCTTTCCGATCTACTGCAACGAAGTGGTCGCCGAAATGATCCGCACCCGCTATCCAGACTGGCCCATGGAGATCGTGATCACCCGTAGCTTCGAGTGCTACGAGCACATGGGCTACCGGATCACGCCGGTCAAGGCGACGCACATAATCGGCGAGGACTGCCACAACCTGCTTTTCCAGAAAGATGGCCGCACGCTGCTTTATGCGACGGACACCGGAATTTGGCAGGAGGAAACCTGGGCGTTCCTGGCCGCCTTCAAGCTCGACCTAGTGATCTTGGAATGTACAGACGGCTTCGACCCCACGATGTACGAGGGGCACCTGGACATCAAGGAATGCATCGAAGTCACCGAGCGCCTGCGAAGCTCCGGGATATTGAAAGAGGGCGGCCGCCTGATCACCACGCACCACAGCGTTCGCGGTTTGGCACGGCACTGCGATTTGGAGAAGGCGTTGTTGCCTCACAACATCGAGCCCGGCTATGATGGCCTCGAAGTCGAGGTTTAGCCTGAGCGCTGATCCGGATTGGTCGGGCGGAGGGTTTGGCAAATACAAGGGGCTGCCTCTCAAGGAGATCGAGGCCCGCTTCGAGCAGTGCGTCGCCGATCCTTCGATGCGGTCAGTTTCCGCCGTCTTGAGGATCGCGAGAGAGCAGATCGAGGCTCGTGGCGACCTGGGAAAGCAGCCGTACTACGCGGCTTTTTTCGCTGCCGTAGCACTCGCGCTCCTGGGCGTCTCGTTCTTCTTTCCGGAGGATCTCCGAAAGAAGGCGTGGATGATGTCGGGCGGTATGTTCCTGGCCTTCTTCGCGTTCCTCGCGGGCGCAGTTTCAACTCGGAAGGCGCGGGGCATGAATCTTCGGCAAGAGCGTGCTATTCGGGAAAAAGCCGGATGGGCACTAGAAGAGCTTCTCAAGCATGACTTTCAGCTAAAGCCGCTGCTGCGGGAACAACAGGAAACGTTGTCGGAGATTCAGAAACAGACTGGCCCGCGAGACGCATATCGACGGCTCCAAAGCAGCTAGCCGTCATCACAAAATCGAAAACGCCTGGGCCATGATGCCTACACCCTTGTGTTTTTGCGATCTTTTGCCTAAAATGCCCGTATGTCGCCTCAACGAAGAGGCAACAACGGAGGTTTCGCGTTTATGCGCTCTCGTTATTTTATTGGAGTTTCTGCTTCTACGATCGCCTTGGGACTGGTCCTCGTAAGCTGCGGCGGATCCGGCGATCCAGCCCCTTCCGGACAGGAGCCACCCGTCTTCACCGCATTGTCGCGAACGTGCGGCACGGTCGATCTTCCTGCCGCTGAAGCCAGCGCAGTTGAGGCGTACGCCTCGACGTTCTCACCCACTCGGGCCGCAGTGGTCGTCCCGGTTTACTTCCACGTGGTTAGGAAGGGCACCGGCATCTCAAACGGAGATGTCCCCGACTCTCAGATCACGAGCCAGATGAATGTTCTGAACGCGGCCTATGCCGGCTCGAACTTCTCATTTACATTGGTATCCACCGATCGAACAACGAACTCGACCTGGTACACCGCCGGAGACGGGACGACTGCCGAGAAGCAGATGAAAGCGGCATTGCGCAAGGGTGGCAAGAACGCTCTGAACATTTACACCACCAATCCTGGTGGTGGGCTTCTTGGATGGGCGACCTTCCCGTCAAGCTATGCCAGCAATCCCTCCTATGACGGCGTTGTCATTTTATTCTCCAGCGTTCCGGGCGGCTCCGCTGCGCCCTACAACCTTGGCGACACGGCTACTCATGAAGTGGGCCACTGGCTCGGCCTCTATCACACGTTCCAGGGCGGATGCCAGAAGAACAACGACTACGTGTCGGATACTCCTGCCGAGAAGAGCCCCGCGTTTGGTTGTCCGGTCGGCCGGGACTCATGCACCACCAGCCGGTACCCTGGAATCGACCCGATCACGAACTTCATGGACTATACCGACGACTCCTGCATGGATCGGTTTAGTGCCGGCCAAGCAACCCGCATGGGCACCATGTGGTCGACCTATCGAGCATAGACCTCAATGAACTTACGAGACCTTCCGCATCAGCGGAAGGTCTCGTTTTTATTGCCGGACGGTCTTATTGACCTTCGAGCCGTTGACGCCTTCCACGCCTGATGGATGGGGCTCCTTTTGTCCGGGGCTTCCTTCCACGGCCGGCACGATAATGATGCTGCCGTCCCCTTGATCCATGGGGGTAAAGCCGTGATCTCTACCCATGTCCTCGAGGATCTCCATCGTGGTCATATCCTCGTAGTCGACTCCCACAGGCGGATTCGGCGTGCCCGGTGCGACGATGACCTTCAGGCCGGACTGTGCCGCGATGAGGCTGAAAACTGTATGAAGGGGCGCTTCTTTGACGGTGATAGCAATCTTCTTCGGAGGCTTCGGCGCAGAAGCTTCGCTTATGATTGGAGGCTCATCTTCTACGCCGAGCTGGCCCGACTGCGGATTCTGCGTCTTCTCAACTCCACCGGTGCCGGCAAATCTTTTCGGGTCCTCAATCGGTTTTGGAGCTTCGACCTTTGGCTTCTCGACCGGCTTTGGCAAGGCGATGTAGGTAACCGTAAACGATGCGAGCCCTAGTGCGGCCAGCACGAGCGCGGCAACCACGTAAACCATGCGAGTCGGCCCCTGGTAGCGGATGTGCTCGGTTGGGTGGAAGGGGGGCCGCTCAATGTCCGGCTTCATCTCCTTCAGACCCTTGACCATGACGGATCGTCTCGCGACCTCCTGCTTCATCTCAGGATAGCGAGCGAGAAACTCTTCGATGGCTCGCTCATTCCCCTGCTCGACAAGGGTCCAGATCAGCGAATCCAGCTCGGGAGCGATGCGCTTCATGCCTCGTCTCCTTCAAAGAGCACGCGAAACCGCTCTCTGGCTCGATAGAGACGCGTCTTAGCGGCGTTGACCCCGCAGTTAAGGCTTGCGGCGATGTCGTTGAGGCTTAGTTCATCCCAATAGAAGAGCACGATGAGGGCTCGGTCATTGGGGCTCAACTTGGCGAGCGCGGCTTGTATTTTGGGGTCCGCATTGTCCGGCTCTTCAGCGGCGATTTTGCCTGCCGCTTCAGTCAGGTCTACGTTTCGCTTCTTGTGCCGGTTCTTCCTTGCCTCTTGGATGCTGCGGTTCACCGCAACCCGAAACAGCCAGGTGCTGAACTTTGATCGCCTATCGAACCGAGCAAGGTGGCGGAAAACGAGGGTGAAAACTTCCTGAACGGCATCGGCTGCCTCGTCTTGATCCAGCAAGATGCCTCTGGCAATGGCGAATACCTTGTCGTAGTATTTCGAATAGATCTGCTCGAACGCGGCACGGTCACCCGAAAGGAAGCGTTCGACGAGAACTGAGTCCTCGTCGAAGCCACCCTGCTTAGCGCGCTCCATTAATGCCGACACCACTTACTCCATTGGACGCGCAACAGCCCGCCTACCGTTACCAGACGGGGCCGAATAGCGAAATAGCTCATCTGCGCCGGAATTGGCAGCAAAGCACGCGAGGGTAACCTCTTCGCAATGCCTCTAACCGAAGCGCAGGTGCTAGACGCCCTCCGCAACGTGGTCGACCCCGACCTTCACCGAGACGTCGTCTCCCTCGGATTTGTCAAGAACCTTGTCATCACCGGAGGCGACGTGGCTTTCACAATCGAGCTCACGACTCCAGCTTGCCCAGTGAAGGAGCAACTTCAGCAGCAAGCGGAGGAGCATGTACGGGCAGTAGAGGGAGTCACTCAGGTCTCGATCGAAATGACCGCGCAAGTTCGTGCAAGGGTCACAGAGGCTCAGGACCTCATTCCCGGCGTGAAGAACTGCATCGCCATCGCCTCAGGCAAGGGTGGTGTTGGGAAGAGCACTGTTACGGTCAACCTCGCAATCGCGCTCGCAAAGACGGGAGCCAAGGTCGGCGTTATGGACGCAGATGTGTATGGGCCATCGATCCCAATGATGGTGGGAGCTGATGGCGAGCATCCGTTTACGCGCGATCAGAAGATCGTCCCGATCCAGCGCTACGGCATCCACGTGATGTCTCTTGGCTTTTTGCTCGAAGAGGGCCAGGCGGTTCTTTGGCGAGGTCCGATGGTGGCCGGGACGGTCAAGCAGCTCCTGGGTGACGTGGATTGGGGTGACTTGGATTATCTGCTCGTCGACTTGCCTCCAGGCACCGGTGACGCGCCGATGTCTTTGGCCCAGCTTGTGCCTTTGACCGGTGTGATCATCGTCACGACCCCGCACCACGTGGCGGCAAACATTGCCGGTAAGTCGGTTCAACTCTTCCGTCGGCTAAACGCGCCCATTCTGGGAGTGGTCGAGAACATGGCCGGATTCGTTTGCCCTCATTGCAACGAGGTGACGAAGGTGTTCGCCGGCACCACGGGCGAAGAGATGGCGAGCACGCTAAAGGTTCCTTATCTGGGCTCGGTACCGCTCGATCCGAGCGTTAGCGAGGCGGGCGACAAGGGTGTCCCGGCCCTCATTTCGGCTCCGCACCGGCCGCAAGCGGAAGCGTTTACAGAAATCGCGGGCCGAGTGGCCCAGCAGGTGTCAATTGTGGCAATGGGCAGGGTTGAGCAGAACTAGCACCTGAGACTTTGGGTGGGGCCGACATGGTCTACAATATGACCATGATTCACGCAAACGTTGCGGATGTTAAAGCTCGACTCTCGCACTTTCTGCGACTAGCAAAGGCAGGTGAAAGAGTGATGATCTGCGATAGGAACAAACCTGTAGCAGAACTCGTGCCCGTGCGAGAACCTATTGATAAAGCACTGAGGGCTTCTGCCTTTGGCATGTTCAAACCCGTCATGACCGACGAGGAGATGCACGAAGCGCTTCGCCCGATGACTGATGAAGAAGCGGATGCATTCATCGAGGGTCATTATTGAGACTTCTGCTCGATACGAACATCGCCATCTATCTCTCAGAAAACAGGAAGCTAAGTCTTGCGCTGCAAAATGCGATTATCGACTCTGAGAGTCTCTGGTTGACTTCACTTGCCAGGGCAGAGATTGGCATTAAGATGTCCGTTGGCAAGCTCCGGCTTGAAGTATCGGAGCCGGAATACTGGACTCGCCTTCAGACCCGGCTGCAAGCCTCTGAATTGGCATTCGAATCCAAACACGCAGCTCTCTTGGCAACGATGCCCCTTCACCACCGCGATCCCTTCGACCGTATGATCGCCGCTCAGTGCCTTGCAGAAGACCTCACCCTCGCCACCACCGACACCATCTTCAACTGGTACGGCGTCCGAACGATCTCCTGACTCAATAGGGTATATTCTGCTGTTCAGAGACGAGCTTCGGCTCGAAACCCAAATTCTCACATGGCGACTTATCGAGGTAGAAAGAACGACATCAGCCGGATCGCCGGCTTCGACATCTGGCAGCGCCCAAAGAGCCCTGCCACGAAGCGGCCATACCCGCCCGGGCAGCACGGCCCGAACCTGAAGGATCGCCGACAGTCCGAGTACGGCGAGCAGTTGCTTGCCAAGCAGATCATTCGTCGCTACTACAACATGCTCGAGAAGCAGTTCTCGAACACCTTCCACAAGGCGCAGAGAATGCCGGGCAACACCAGCCTGAACTTCCTCCGGCTCCTGGAGCTTCGACTCGCCACTGCCGTCTGGCGACTCGGCTACGCTCGAACCCCTTTCCAGGCACGCCAGATGGTCAGCCACGGGCACATTCAGGTCAACGGACGACACGTGAACATCTCGAGCTACCA
>JBGGMI010000253.1:0-16023 GCA_041288075.1 Fimbriimonas sp. | reverse complement strand
AGCTCTGGACGTCCTCATCTTATGCTCCTTCTGGCCCTCTCCCTCTTTGCGCCTTTGGCCGACGACCCGCAGCCGTTGATGTTGGAGACGCTCGATCGGTACGCCAAGCTCGACAGTTTCTCGTCGACCCTAGTCCATCAGGATTCGTCGGGCCTTTTTCCAGGCTCGTTCACGCAGGAGTTGAAGTGGAAGAAAGGCGGACGGTTCGAGCTGATCGTTACGAAGCCGAACAAGAAGAAGCTGGAGCCGGGATCGCAGGGCGGATATGCACCGGACTTTTATAGCGACGGGGAGCAGGTGCACTCTTTTTGGAAAGGGAATGCGCAAGCCAGCACGCCCATCAAGCCCCCTGAGAATACGAGTCCTGGCTGGGAAGTGTCGGGTGGACCGATTCTGTCTTTCCTCGTCGACTCGGGTGTGTCGAAGTTCTACAAGAATCCGCCACCGCATATCACACTCACCTTCACGTGGGGGCCGAGGGTGAAGTGGCAGGGGGAAGAGGTGCGGGAGGTGAAGATGGCGATGACGCAGGGCGACGTCACCTTGCCGATCTACATGTTTCTCACGAAGGATGCGAAGGAGTTTGTGGGCTACGAGTGGGAGACGGGCAAGGCGAAGCTGGGTTGGATGCATTACACCAACCGGAAGGAGAATCCGGTGTTGCCTCTTACGCTCGGCACCCGGCCCAAGGCTTAACGCTGCCATAAGGCCTAGTGGCGCGAAACTATACAGTCGCTTGCGGAATCTGCTTGTTAGAGGTAACTCCGCATGAGCACCGTACTTGAGAGGAACGACTTCTCCTGGATCGACAAGCGAGTCTTTCCGTTTGAACCCAACTATCTGGACGTCGACGGAGGGCAGATGCACTACGTGGACACGCAAGGTGGGCGGCCCATTGTGTTCGTGCATGGGTGGCCGACGTGGTCATTCAGCTTCAGAGGCGTCATTCGGATGCTGATGAAGGATTTCCGCTGCATCGCACCCGATCTGATCGGCTTCGGCCGCTCGGCAAAGCCCGAAAACTGGCGGTATTCCCCTGGCGCACACTCGCAGAATCTCGAAGCTCTTATCAATCATCTCGATCTGCAAGACGTGACGCTGGTGCTGCATGATTTCGGAGGGCCTGTGGGGCTGAGCTACGCCTTGGAGAATTTGGACCGGGTGAGCCGCATCGTTTTGATGAACACCTGGATGTGGGACATCTCGGACGACCCGGTGGCGACAAGGCCCGCGAAGCTGGCTCAAGGTCCACTTGGGCGGATGGCTTATATCAAGATGAACGCCGCACCCAAGGCCATCAAGTCGATGTTTTGCGACCGCGATAAGTACACGGACACGGTTCACGAAGGGTATTTCGGGCCGTTTCATCGGCAGGAAGATCGCTTTGGAGCGTTTGCCGTGGCAAAGCAGCTCACGGAAGGAAGTGGGTGGTTTGCCGATATCTGGTCGAACCGGCACTTCTTGAACGGGTTGCCGCTGCAGCTCGTTTGGGGCACACAGGATAACGCGTTCGGGGAGAAGGCGATGAACCGGATCTGGCACGAATTTCCGCTTTGCGACGTGAAGCAGTTCGAAGACTCGGGCCGATTCGTGATGGAGGAGCATCCTCAGGCGGTGGCTGAGGCGATTCGCAGCTTTATGTTGGCGAAGCACCAGGCCGGCTATGTGGCCTGAAATCCGAGGTTTGCGAAGGCCAGCTTGAATGTGGCTTCGTTTAAGTAGCTCAACTTTAAGGCCGTGGGCCGCAAGTCTTGGGCAACGCCGGGTCCATCGCTGCCCCAGCAGAAGCCGGAGAAGCCACCGAACGATGGCACGATGGCCTGGTAGATACCCACGTTATTGAAGACCTCCGCGAAGGCGTTCTTGGCTCCTTCGGTGGAGTATGGGCAGAAGATCAGGTTGTCGGCCTGGGTGACCATGATGCCTCCGGGGGCCAGGATGCGGCGGCAGTCTTCGTAGAACTGGCGGGTGAAGAGGCTGGCGCTCAGCTCACCCTCCTCATCTTCGTAAGTGTCCGTGGAGTCGGCGACGATGAGATCGTATTTGGTTTCGGTCTCCTTCACGAATTTGAAAGCGTCCGTGACGTGAACCTGAACTCTTGGATCCTCGAAGGCTCCTGCGCTGACGCTTGGCAGGTGCTCTCGGCAGGCGTCGATGACGCCCTGGTCGATTTCGGCCATTTCGATTTGCTGGAGTGTTTCGTGCTTGCAGAGCTCGCGGAGGACGCCTCCGTCGCCGCCTCCAATGACTAGCGCTGCTTTGGGTTGGGTTGTGGAGAGGAGGGGGATGTGGACGAGTGACTCGTGGTAGGCGTGCTCGTCGAGCTCGGTGAGCTGGATGTGGCCGTCGAGGAGGAGCATTCGGCCGAAAGCTTCGGATTCGACGATATCGATCTGCTGGAAGTCGGTTTTGACGGAGCAGAGGGTACGGGTGACTTCGACGGTGTAGAAGAACTTGCGGCTCCGGATCGGCACCTCGAGTTGCATGGAGTGAGGGTACCGGAGGCGGTCAAGTCTCAATCCTTGAACTCGCCTAACCACAATGCTTCGACGCGGGTTCAGAAGCGATGACAAGCCGCTGCCCGGGTACGAACCATCCCGGGGTTACGGGGAGGCTAGGGCTTCTTGGGCCAGGCCGATCCAGCCGATGGCGTCTCGGATGTCGCGGTAGGTCCTCATGCCGGCCGGGAGGTTGTTGAGAATTTCTTCGCCGTAGCGCTTCGTTTGCAGTCTTGGATCGAGGAGAGCGATGATGCCTTTGTCTCCGTCTCGGCGGATCAGGCGGCCGGCGCCTTGGCGCATGAGCATCTTGGCGAGAGGGAGCGTGTGTTCTCGGAAGGCGTCGAGGCCTTGGGTCTGCAGATAGGCCATACGTGCGATCTGGGGTGGGTCGGTGGGGACTTCGAAGGGGACTCTTACGAGGACGACGCAGGAGAGGGTTTCGCCGGGGGCGTCGAAGCCGGTCCAGTAGGAGCGGAGGGCGAAGAGGGAGGCGTGGACGTTCTGGATGAACTTCTCGCCCACGGTGCTGACGCCGCTGCGCATCTGTAGGTAGATCGGCAGCTCGGGGGGAAGGTGGATGTAGTTGTTGACGCCCTCCATCTCTCTTCGCGAGTGGAAGAGCACAAGCGTTCGACCGCCGGCGGCTTCGATGATCTGCTGGACTTCCTTTGCGACCGCGCGGAAATATTCGTCTTCGTTTCCGTTTCTTCTGGCGATGGTGGGGTCGGGGATGGCGTTTTCGGGTGGGAGGTAGACGGCGGCCTGGTGGGTGAAGTCGAAGGGAGTGGGAAGGATTTCCTGGAACTGAGGCTCGGCTCCAGTGGTGCGGAGGAAGAAGTCGAATGTGTCGTCGAGTGCCAGGGTTGCGGAGAGGCAGGCGTAGGGTGTCTTCGACCAGATCAGCTCGTCCAGTGGCTCAGCGAGGCCGATGATGTCCTGGCGCAGGATGGCGTCGGCTCCGTTTCGGCCAGCGTAGCTGACGGCGACTCCCTGCGGCTCAAAGACGAGGGAGGCTCCGGCTCCGAAGTCTCGGATGTAGCTGAGGTAGTTGCGCGAGGTCTCGGTGGCGGCCCTTGCGAGCTCGGGGAATTGGTCTCGCCACCGCTCGAGGTTGTCTCCTACCGTGTCCGCGAAGGTGTTGCAGGCGGCCCCCACGCGGTCCGCGATTTGGCGGGCTCCGTACATGCCACCTTCGGTTTTGTTGGATTGCACCTGCGGGTGGTCGAGGACTTCCGCAGGGGCGGCGGTGAGGATGCCAGGGCCGAGGTTCAGACCGTAGTTCACGAGGGCCCGGCTGCAGCGCTCGATGTTGTCCCGGAACTGGGCACAAGCCGAACTCCATTCGAGGGTCTCACCGGCTGCCCCGGCGACTCCGTCGAGGCTCAGCTCGAGGCGACCCGAGACTGCTCCGAGCATTGAGAGCTTCGGGCCGCTTAGCTCGAATTCGAGGCCGTTGATGGCGGCTTGTGGGAAGTCGTGCGCCTCGTCGAGGATCAGGAAGTCGTATTTGCCAAGCAGCCCCTCGCTCTCTTCGTTCTTCGACATCAGGGCGTCGGAGATGACGACGCTGTGGTTCGTGATGACGATCTCCGCCTTCTCAGCCGAGCGGCGGGCTCTGTAGTAGTAGCAGGAGTCGTAATCGGGGCAGAGGCGGCCGGGGCAGACGGGTGGGGTGGCGACTTTTTGCCAGAGCTGATTGAGCTCCTTGCCTCTTCGGTCCACGAGGAGCCGGAATTCGGATTCGTTGCCGATCAACGCGGTTTTTCTAAAGGCGGAGGACTCTGCGGGGGCTTGTTCGCTGAAGGTGGAGAGGCAGGCGTAGCGCTGACGGCCCATGAGGAGCTGGGCTTTGATGGGCTTGGTTGGGTCGTCTTCGAAGAGGCTCAGGGCGAGCGGCAGATCGCTTCGCCAATACTGCTCGGCGAGCACGTTTGTGTAGGTGGCGATGACCGTCCTCTTCCGAAAGGCAATAGCATGAGCTACGGCGGGAATCAACGCTGCGAGTGATTTGCCCAGGCCCGTGGGTGCTTCGAAGGCCCCGGTGCTCGACTGATCGATGAGGTCGGACAGCAGCAACGCGAGCTGCCGTTGGAAGGGCCGATCCACGAAGCCGGGCCGCTTGGACAGGTTCTCAAAGGCGCGCTCGATCAGCTCCGAGGGCGTAGACACAGGTCTCCATTGTAGCGGCTACGGAGGCGTGATGCAAAGCACGCTACTCGGCTGCAACTCGTGCGAGGGCTCCGCGACGATGTGCGTTTGGCCGACCTTCGTCGCGATACCCGACTCCAGTGCGAGATGAATAGCAGCTTCCCACTCTTTCGTGGGCTCGAACATCTTCAACTCAGAGATGCGCTGATTCGCAAGATCCACTGCCGAGATTTTGTGGCGATCGCGAAAGGCTCGATTGGCGAAGATGCAGAGGAACTCGGAGTCGAAGCGGACGATCAGATCGGAGGACAGCTCAGAGATGGTGTCGAGGCTCTGGCGACACATGTCGAGCGTTTGGCGCACACGCTTTTGAAATGTGTGGTCCTGAACGATGACCACGGTCGCCGAGCTCTGGCCACGACGGTCGCAGACTGGCGACGCGCGCAGGCTTAGCCACTTGGTGCCGCCGTTTTCCAGGGTTAATTGCACTTCCAGCCGGGTGGCCTTTACGGATGCCTCGCGAAGGAAATCCCTGGCTCGTTCGCCGATGACGGATTCCAAGAGAGCCGGCCCATCCGACCGCGTGAGTTCCTCGATCGGGATGTTCAATAACGCGGCCACAGGAGCATTCGCGTAGATGGTCTTTCCGGTGGACGCCACTATCCAGACGCCTTCATCCCAGCCCGCGAAGACGTTGACATAACTCTCGCTCGACCTTTCGAGTTCAGCTTCCAAACGGAGAAAGCGGGCCACCAGTTGGGTACGGGAAAACGGTCCCAGTTTCTGCCGCATCCGCTCCCAATAGGTTCCGATCGTGCGTTGCGACAAGCTCAAGTGCTTGGCGATTTCCTTATCGGTGAGACCCTCTGCCGCCAGGAGCAGAACGGTTCTCTCTCGGTCCGAGAGTTGCCTCTCTTCATTCTCTACAGGGGCGATTTGATACCTCGCATCCGCATTAGCCAATCTACGTTATCGGTTGCTGTAGGCACGGCGCTCGAAAAGTCAGTCAGAACCGCAATTAATGGTTGTGGGGTTTTTCCACGACCCCACTTAGAGTTACTGGATTGAGTGAGTGCTACGATGATCAAATGTCGCAAGGTCTGAGTCGCAAAGAGTTCGTCACCAGTCTCTTGATTGCCGCCGCGTCAGGGTCGGCGTTGGCGGGCTTGCCACCTCTGCAGGATCCGCAGACGATGACCCTCGAAGACCTGAAGGCAGTGGAAAGGCTTGCGGGCATCAGCTTTTCAGACGAGGAGCGGAAGCGGGTTCTGGAGCAAGTCAGGGGTGCGCGTCGAGGATATGAAGCCATTCGGCAGCAGCCGATCGATTTCAGGACAGAGCCGGCAACCGTCTTCACGCCACTCGGAGGAGGATCGTTGCCAGGTTCGCGCGTGGAAACACGAACGACTTCCGCTGGATTGAAGAAGCCCCGAAACGCCGAGGATATAGCCTTTCTGTCCCTTACCGAGCTGGCGCACCTCGTTCAAACGAGGCAGCTTTCGCCGGTCGAGCTGACGGAGATTTACGTGGACCGATTGAAGCGGTTCGGGGACAAGCTGCTTTGCCTCGTAACGCTTACCGAGAGCCTTGCCCTGAGCCAGGCTCGGCGGGCGGAGCAGGAGATTCAGGGGGGGCATTATCGTGGCGCTCTGCACGGAATTCCGTTCGGCATCAAGGACTTGTTCGCAACAAAGGGAATTCCCACGACATGGGGTGCCGATCCCTACTCCAATCAGGTGCTTGACTTTGATTCCACGGTCGTAAAGCGACTTGGCGATGCGGGAGCGATCTTGGCGGCGAAGTTGAGCATGGGGGCGTTGGCGATGGGAGACGTGTGGTTTCGCGGCACGACCAAGAATCCTTGGAATCCGAAGCAGGGATCGAGCGGATCGAGCGCCGGTTCTTGCTCAGCTACCGCTGCGGGCCTGGTGGGCTTCGCTATCGGAACTGAGACACTTGGCTCTATCGTTTCGCCGAGCACCCGCTGCCGAGTCACTGGCTTGAGGCCTACCTACGGCCGCGTGAGTCGTTATGGGGGAATGGCGCTCAGCTACACGATGGATAAGGCGGGACCTATCTGCCGACGAGCGGAAGACACGGCCTTGGTGTTTGGGGCAATTTGTGGTTCCGATCCCCACGACCCGAGTGCGGTGGATCGGCCGTTTTCCTATCCATCGCGGGTAGATTTTCGCCGACTCAAGATTGGATTTCTCGTTCGGAAGGATAATGCCGACGATCTGAAGGCGATGGAAGACGATCCCGGCGTGAAGATCGTGCGTGATTTGGGCGCATTGGTGAGGCCAGTTTGGTTCTCGGCGATGGCCCAGGGCTTGCTCACGATTCTGAATGTGGAGTCGAGCTCGGCGTTCGACGAATTTACGCGGACAGACAAGATTCATCAGCTCAAGAATTCGAGCTGGCCCGAGACGTTTCGATCGGCGCGGTATGTGCCGGCAGTCGAATACCTGCAGGCGCAGCGCGCCCGCACTTTGTTGATGCATAAGTTCGAAGAGGAGTTTGGCGACTTGGATATGTTCATGTGCGTGGGAGGAGGCTATACGCTGGCGCACACAAATCTCACGGGTCACCCTCAGATCGTCATCCCGTGGGGTGGGGATGCGAACGGCAACAGCCGATCCCGATCGCTGGTGGGGCGGCTCTATCGAGAGGACGTGCTGATCACCGTTGCCAAAGCGATTCAGGATCGGGCGGGGTTCTGGAAAGAGCGGCCCGATTTAAGTGTCTTGTAGGGCAATTGCCTTAAAAGCTTTACAGAACGCGCCAAGAGTGCAACAATGCACGTATGCGCCGCTTACCACTTCTTTGCCTATCGCTTTTAGTCCTCGCCGGTTGCTCTGGCAGCAGCGGGACCAGTGAGTTTGTTCGTGTTTGGGGAACCGGCGAGGCGAATCTCGTCGACGGCAACCACCTGAACGCCCGATTCAACAACCCCGCCAGCGTAGAGGTCGCCGCGAACGGCACTGTGTTCGTCTCCGACTTCGACAACGGAGCCGTTCGAAAGATTGGCACCGACGGAGAGGTCTCGACCCTCGTCGATCAGGACAACTTTTCAAGACCCTTCGGAATTACGATGGGGGCGGATGGCTCCCTCTATGTTCAGACGGACGCCGACGAGACCGGCAACACTTCTCGCGGCACGATCTGGCGTGTCGATCCGCTGGTAGGCGGAGCCACCAAGCTTGCCAGCATCACGGGCCGCCCACGCGGATTGCTGGGACTGCCCGACGGCCGCCTCGTCTTCAGCGACCTGGTTCGTCACACGATCAACTTCATGGATGCGACGACCGGCGAAGTTACGCTTCTGGCCGGTATGGACGGCATGGCTGGATTTGCGAACGGCACCGGCATCGAGGCGATGTTCAACCGACCTTACGGCTTGGCTCTGAACGGTGACGGTGCGCTCCTGGTCGCAGATCAGGACAATAACCGCATTCGGAGAGTGACTCTTGGTGGGGTGGTGAGCACGTTCGCCGGCACCTTCGAGGCTGGAAAGCATAACGGGCCGGTTGGCGAGGCGACGTTTAATCACCCTCAGGATGTGGCGATTTCGGGTGAGAACATTTATGTCGCGGATACGATGAACCACCTCATTCGCCGAATCACCGCTGGACAAGTGACCACTCAAGCCGGCACCGGAAATGCGGGGTTCATCGATGCCGAAGGAACCAACGCGGAGTTCTTCGGGCTGGAAGGAATCGCAATTAACTCGAACGGGTCCATCCTTTGGATCGCGGACGGCAATGGCGGAGAGCCGCTGCCATTCAATCGCGTTCGCCGTCTGACGGTCCCCTAGAGGTAGCAGGGAAAAAGGGCCAATGCCGCAGCTCCATAGAGCCCGGCATCGGCCCCGAACGGGCTGGGCTTCGCTCCGTGCTCTTCGAGGTGCGGAGCGAGCCATTCGCTTAGACCCACCGAGCCAGCAATGATGATCTCGTCAGGAAAGTAGAAATCCCTTAAAGCGGTGATGGCTCCTTGCAGGGCTTTCACCGCTTTTTCCTTTTGCTCTGCCGTGGGGAGCCTAGTCAAGTGGATTCCACCAAGCAGGTCCTCGTAGGTGCTGCCGGCGGGTGCGGGCAGATCGTTGATTCTCGGATACTCGCCTCGCCGGCCGGACCAGATGCGGTTCTCTTGGACGAAGCCGCATCCGACTCCGGTGCCCAGTGCCAGGCTCGCGACTCTCTTTCCGGCGAAGGTTGGCAGGCAGGCGTGCGCCCATGCGGTCGCGTGTCCATCGCCGTGGGCGTGAGCTGGAACACCAAGAGTGGCTTCGTCGAAGCGTATTCCGATGTGGTCCGGCATCAGATACTCTTTGGCCGTCCAGACTTCGCCGGTTCTCGGATCCACGATGCCGCCGGTGCTCACCCCCACCGCGCCGGCTCCAGAGTTCTTTATGTGGTGCCGGATCCAATCGATGCGGTCTTTGCGGTCGGGGGGGTTGAGCACCTTTTCGCAATCGAGCAGCCTCCAATGGGGCGAGAACGTGGCGTAGCGGAGCCAGGTTCCTCCGATGTCTATTGCGCCGATGAGTCCCTCTGGCCGCTTCTTCGGAAGGAATCGCCTCGTGTTCTTGTCGGGATCGTTGAGGGCACCTCCGATAACGACGCCTTTCGCGCCAATCCTCAGAGCCGCCTCGGCGTGCCAGGCTTGATCGAACCGTCCCTCCGCGAGGACAGGCACCGCGCTGGTTGTAACCACTTGCCTGAGGAGCTCTAAATCCGGCCCCTCCGTAGAGCGGCTCTCGTTGGTGTAGCCGCCTAGCGTCGTGCTGATGAGATCGGCCCTGCAACGGATGGCGTAATCGGCGGAGCCAGGCGTGTCGATGTCCGCTAGTACGAGGGCTCCCTTCTGATGAGCTTGAGCGATGAGCGACTCGAGGGACTCTCCATTAGGTCTTCTTCGATTAGTGGCGTCGAGGGCGATAACTTCGGTGTCGAGCTCAGCGATTTCGCTCGATGTAGCGGTGATATACACCTCGCTGTCTGCATAGGGGCGCTTGATGAGGCCGATGATCGGAAGCCCGGTTGCGGCTCTTCCGGCGGCAATGTTCGCCGTCCCCTGCATTCTGAGAACACGCACACCTTGGTTCTTGCTGGCCAGAGCCATCCGGGCCAGCGTTTCCCGTGTATCGATCGGTGAACCTTCGCTGGCCTGCACGGAAGCGATGAGCGGGCATTGCTCGAGGAGCGAGAGGAACTCGGACGTGGTCATCGGCTGCATAGGTATAGCACGTGTTCGGAGTAACCTCGGGTGGTGAACGTGGTTCTCGGAGTCTCGGGCAGCGTAGCGGCCTATCGGGCGGCCGACCTTGCCCGTGAATGGATGAGAGCCGGATTCACCGTCCGCGTGTGCCTTACGGACTCGGCACAGAAATTCGTGCAGCCCGCGCTGTTCGAAGCGCTTACTGGGCAGCCTTGCCTGGTCGACACCTTCGAAGAGCCTACACCGGGACGGATGGCGCACATCGATTGGGCGCGTCAGGCGGATGCGGTGGTAATCGCTCCCGCCACCGCGAATACCTTGAACAAGCTGGCAAACGGGATTGGCGACGATATGCTGTCCACGATCGCGCTGGCAACAACCCGTCCCCTCATCATCGCCCCCGCGATGAATCCGCAGATGTACGCGAACGATGCGACAAGGACTTCCTTGAAGGTGCTGGCAGAGAGGGGAGCATTCGTCGTTGAGCCTGCAGAAGGGGATGTTGCATGCGGAGAGAATGGGCAGGGCAAGCTTGCTAGTATCGATGTAATTGCGGCGGTGGTGCGGTCGGTGGTGGGGCGATCGCAGATTTTGAAAGGCAA
Organism: Fimbriimonas sp.; assembly: GCA_041288075.1. Taxonomy (GTDB): domain Bacteria; phylum Armatimonadota; class Fimbriimonadia; order Fimbriimonadales; family Fimbriimonadaceae; genus Fimbriimonas. The sequence goes on along the minus strand of JBGGMI010000253.1, from coordinate 5,552 downwards.
GAAGGTGCTCATCACAAGCGGGCCGACACAGGAGCCGATCGACGATGTACGTTTCCTGTCAAATCGATCTAGCGGCAAAATGGGTGTCGCGCTCGCCCGCGCGGCCTTGCTGCTGGGAGCGGAGGTTTTTGTGGTCAGCGGACCAGTGAAAGAGCCTTATCCTCTACAAGCTGCGGTGGTGAGGGTGACTACGGCTCTCGAGATGTTGGAAGCGGCCAAGGAGCTTGTTCAAGGCGTCGACATAGTGATTGGAGCAGCCGCGGTTGCAGACTACAGGCCCGCTACTCCAACCGCTGGCAAGCTCAGGCGCACGGGTGAGAGCACGACTCTCGAACTGACACCAAACCCAGACGTGATCGCCGAACTGGCGCAAACCAACCCGCACGCGGTCCTCATTGGCTTCGCGGCGGAGCCCAACGCTTCGCTGGACGAAGCGCGCAGGAAGATTGAGCGAAAGGGGTTGTTTGCCATTGCCGTGAACGATGTGAGCCGTAGCGACATCGGATTCGATGTGGACTCCAACGAATTGCGCCTCGTCTTCGCCGATGGCCGGGAGGAGTGCTCTGGACGAATGTCGAAACTGCAGTGCGCTCTCTGGCTGTTTGAGCGGGTGCTGGGGCTTGATGCTATCCTTCCGGTGTGCGGCCGCTAGAGTTTTGGAAGGACGTTGCGATTATCCTTGCCGGAGTCGTGGCCCTCACGACGTTCTTCTTCGGCATGCTGGAGTTCTTGCGGCAGGGCCATCAGAGCCGAGCCTCACGTTTTGTCGAAATGCGCCGTCGGTTTCTCGAGAATGCGTTGTTCCGTGACATTTTGAATCTGCTTGCAACTGACGATCCGCAGTTGAGGGACATCCCGATTCAGGATCGGCGGAATTTCGGCGGCTTTCTCGAAGAAGTCGCCCTGATGGTGAATTCGAAATTGATCTCGGCCGAAGTCGCTCACTACATGTTTGGCGACTATGTGATGCTCACCGCCAACAGTCAAAACTTCTGGGCCGGCCTTGATCGTGAGGGCGTTTACTGGACGGTCTTCCGCGAGTTTGCGGAAGAAATGGAGCAGCTGAAGGGAGTGCCGCGTAAAGAATTCAAGGCGATTCGATTCTGATCGCTTTGGTATAATTGGTCCAAGCGCGGGTGTAGCTTAGTGGTAAAGCTCCAGCCTTCCAAGCTGATCATGCGAGTTCGATTCTCGCCACCCGCTCCCTCTTCTCCCCATCGGCTTCTCGATGGTGCTATATTTCTTGTATCCGCAAGCGGGCGTAACTCAGTGGTAGAGTTCTTGCTTCCCAAGCAAGCTGTCGCGAGTTCGAATCTCGTCGCCCGCTCCCTTCTTCCGTCATTACTTGCCCAGCAGCGTGCACTTCGCGGCACCTTTTCAGCCCCCAGGTAAGTATCCAGAGTGGAAGCCGATCTTGCAGCTTGGCAAGCCAAACAGCTTGATGTAAGATGACGGTTGACAGTATGTTTTAGCCGCCTGGCAGTAGGCGGAGGAGGCACTTATCCCATGCAACGAAGCCGAGGATTTACGTTGATCGAGCTTCTCGTAGTTATCGCGATCATCGCGATTCTTGCAGCCATCCTGTTCCCCGTGTTCGCCCAAGCCAAGGCTGCGGCAAAGAGCACGTCGACTCTTTCCAACATTAAGCAGCTAGGCACAGCCGTAATCATGTACGCGGGCGACTTTGAAGATCGCACGCCTGGGGCATTTCAGTGCGGCTATGTGACCGACGACATTTGGTGTGGCGCGGACTGGTGGAGCTACGAATCGGACCGATTTGTAGCTTGGTCCACGAACGTTTGGCCCTACATGAAGAACGCGCAGATCACGATGGATGCTGCAGGGCCGATAAGCGTGGCCACAATGCCTCCTTCGAAGGGGTCGTTCAACTGGGGCCTGCTTACCTCTATCTCGGCAAACCGGCTCGGCTTCTTTGAGAGCGATAGCTGGGCTGGAGATGTCTACCGCGTGGAAAAAGGTCGTAATCTGAGCTCCCAGGAGAACTTGTCCTCACGGGCGATGTTCACCACATCACGGTGGCCCGGAGCGGAGCAGTACGGGGTCTTCTTCTTTGATCACTGGCTTGCTGTCGATCCAGACTACAGCAACGTCGACTTTTGGAAGAACATCGTTTGGACCTCCACCAAGCCACATCGTTCGATGATTCCCACGGTTAGAGGAGATAGCAGCGCGAAGATGATCCCTTGGAACAAGGTGAAGAAGGACCCAGCTAAAGAGTGGTGGGACTTCGATTACACCTATTGGGGTGCCGTGCAGGAGGCAAACCGATGAGCAAAAGGATTGTCGGTGCTCTAATTGCGATCTGCTTCGTAGCCGTTTTGGCAGGCTGCGATCCTGCTCCTCCAAAAGACAATTCCGGTGTGACCCCGCCCCCTGCGCCGCCCCCTCCCGGGGGAACCCAGTCCAAATAGTTATGTTGTCGCCCGCCGTCAGTTGACGGCAGGCGGCAGCTCTTCGCTTTCCGGCTTCGCCCCTTTGGCATTGTTGCGGCGCTGCTCGATGTGCTCCAGCACGTCCTCCGGGTGGATTTCTTTCATGAGGGCCTCGGTCTCGGCGTCGTATCCCACGCTGCACTCCAGCTTCCTCGCGATGGCTACTGTGAGCTTGAGCACCTGGGTGATTTCGTATTCGGTGAGTAGGTTGACCTGAACGTCGAGCTCGGCTCGGCGGTCGCTTTCCACTTGCATCCGGTTTTGGCTCACCAAAACGAAGATAGCGAGGATGATCGCTTCGAGCGATACGATCATGGTGAGAAGGCCGTAGGGGTAGGGATCGAATGGCTTGAATGGCAAGAAACCTAGATTGAGCACGATCCACGCGGCAAAGAAGGCGACATTCGCATACAGGAACCAGGCGCTCCCAGCGGCGGTGGTGATCCTCTCCGCCAATCGCTCTTCGAATGGGAGCTGCTCCAGGGCTTTTCGCTCGTGATCGAGCAGGGAGTCGATGTTGCGCTGGACCACGTCGAGCACCGAGGAGTTGCGCATTCTTCGGAGGCGAGCGTTTTTCAGTGCCTCGGTGTGTTGTTCTGCCACGTCTCTAAGACGAAGAAGCCTTTCATTCAGACTCTGATGTGAACCACCCGGCGTTTCGTCCGTCTGCACCCATGATGTCGCTCCAGATCGATCGCGAAAGAACCGCGCACCTGCTGCGCAGATTTGGCCTCGGCGCAAGCGAAGCCGAGCTCGACTACTACTCCGAGGGAGGGTACAAGGGCGCGGTCGAGAAGCTGCTGAACTATGAGCAGGTCGAAGAGGGCGCCGTGCTCTCGATGGATGCCCTTCGCAACGACAAGGCCGTCGTCAATATGCCCAGCGTGATCGCCTGGTGGACGGTGCGCCTTCTCACTACGCGCAAACCTTTGCAGGAGAAGATGACGCTGTTTTGGCACGACCATTTCGCCACCAGCGCCAGCAAGGTCGCCGCTCCGATGACGATGTACCGGCAGAACGAGGTTCTGCGCGAGAATTCGACCGGGAAGTTCCGGACGCTGCTGGGGGAGATCAGCAAGGACCCGGCGATGCTGTTCTGGCTGGACAACCAGGAGAACGTCCGCGGAAAGCCCAACGAGAATTTCGCTCGCGAAGTGATGGAGCTCTTTACGCTGGGGATCGGGAATTACACCGAAAAGGACGTTCAGGAAGCGGCGCGGGCGTTCACGGGTTGGAGCATTCAGCGGCTTAACAAGGAGCAGGCATTAGCGAAACGGCAGCAGGCAGAGTTCGCTTTTCGGCCCTTGCGCCACGACTCGGGTGAGAAGACGGTGCTGGGCAAGACTGGGGACTTGAACGGGGACGACGTGCTCGACCTGCTATGCGAAATGCCGCGGACGTCGGAGTACCTCACAGAGAAGATTTGGAAGTGGTTCGTGTCGCCCGCCCCGACTTCCGCCGTGATTGCCAAGCATGCGAAGGTGTTCCGGGATTCCGGTCTCGACATCAAGGCGCTCCTGCGGTCGATCATGCTCTCCGAAGAGTTTTATTCGCCTGCGGCGATGCGCTCGATCGTCAAGAATCCGATCGACTTCTGCGTGCCGATCTTCCGCCAGCTTGGCGTCGGAGTGGTTTTGGAGAATGCGATTGGGCAAGTTAGCGAGGATGGCTCGATTCGCCGTCCCGCGATTGCGCCGGCCTTCGCTGTCCAGCAGGCGACCAAGAACATGGGCATGTGGCTCATGTATCCGCCGGATGTGAATGGTTGGGAGGGCGGCGACGCGTGGATCACTTCGGCGACGATGGTAGAGCGGATGAAGTGGGCGGAGCGGGCGTTGACGCCGCTGTTGCTGTCGAATCTGTTCGAAATCTTTACGCCGAAGGGGGTTGTGGACAAGCTCGTTTCCGTTCTGGACGCTCCGATCAAGCCGGAGAAGATTCCCGCGCTGGTGCAGGCGGCGGAGAAGGCTTCGGGCGGCAATGTGACTAGGAAGAACTTGTCCGCAACGGCGGTTGCGGTCGGACGGCTGATCTTCGCCGCGCCCGAGTTCCAGTTCGCGTAGACTTGCACGCGGAGGCGCGGTGTTGAGCGTTTGGCGTAAGGCGTTGGGCCGTCAGCGCTAACGCCTCATTCCTCCGCAGGAGGAATGAGCGTTGCACCCGGAGGAGATTTGGTATGGGACGAGTTTTTCTGCCATTCTCGCTCGCACGGCTCTACTCCCTCTATCGGCGCTCTATTCGCTTGGTTGGCAAACTTATCTGGGTCTGTACAACCTGGGGCTGAAGCGGGCCTCTGAACCGCATAAGCCCGTCATCGTGGTTGGCAACCTGTCGGTCGGCGGAAGCGGAAAGACGCCCGTCACGCTCTGCCTGGCCAAGCTGCTTCTGTCGATGGGGCGGCGGGTGGTGATCGGCTGCTCCGGCTACGGATCTCCGCGGTCAGAGGCGGCTACTCTCGCGCCTGCGGGGCCCCTCGATCCAGCCGAGTGGGGGGATGAGCCGGCTATGATTCGCTGGCTGCTACCCGAGGTCCCGCTCGTCGTCGGACGGCGGCGAGTGATGGCGGCGGAGCTGGTGCACGAGGCCTATCCGGGCTCCGTATTGCTGATGGACGATGGATTTCAGCACTTGCCGTTGAAAAAGCACGTGTCGCTGCTGGTCGAAGCTGATGAGGCAGTCAGCCAGCTTTGTCTTCCTGCCGGGCCGAATAGGGAGCCTGCCCGCAATAGGCGACGCGCTGACAAAGTGATCTGGACCGACGTGGTGGGTTTGAGAGGCTGCTCGCCGCGCGTGATCCGGCTCCCTCACCGCTTCGTGACACCCGAGCTCGTGGAGGTGCAGCTTTCTCGGGCAACGGCGCTTTGTGCGCTCGGTCAGCCGAGGCGGTTTCTTGGGGAGCTGAAGAGGGAGCTCGAGCTGGTGAATCCCCTCGTCTTGCCGGACCACGACCCGTTGACCTCTGGTACCTTACTGCAACGACTGCCGCCCGATTTGCCCGTCGTGGTTACAGCAAAAGACTGGGTGAAACTGAGGCATAGGGCGGATGTGGGGTCCAGGCAATTCGTAATCGCTCTACAAGAAGTTCAGATCGAGCTGGAG
>JBGGMI010000252.1:0-36395 GCA_041288075.1 Fimbriimonas sp. | reverse complement strand
TGGGAGGGCCGGAGGGGCGGAGGATGGGAGGATGGGAGGATGCTGCGAGATTGTTTAGAATTCGTAGGGTCCCTTGAAGATGCCCTTCTCGGTGATGATGGCGGTGATCAGGTGTCCGGGAGTTACGTCGAAGCCGGGATTGTAGACGTTGCAGTCATCGGGGCCGATCTGCACTCCTTCGATGTGCGTCAGTTCCTCGCTGCTTCGTTCTTCAATTGGGATCAGGTCGCCGTTGGCCAGCGAGGAATCCAGGGTTGACGATGGGGCTGCGATGTAGAAGGGTATTTCGTGGTGCTTCGCGAGGACGGCCAGCGAATAGGTGCCAATTTTGTTCGCGGTGTCCCCGTTGGCGGCGATGCGGTCGGCACCGGCGACGACCAAGGCCACTCGTCCCGCCCGCATGAGCGAGGCAGCCGCGCTGTCGGCGATGCTCTGGAAGGGGATCTGCTCTTTGGTTAACTCATAGGCGGTGAGTCGCAGTCCCTGTTGCCGGGGGCGAGTCTCGCAGGTGTAAACATGGATGTCGCGACCCTGTTGGTGGGCCGTCCGAATGATGCCGAGGGCAGTGCCGTGTCCAGCGGTTGCGAGGGAGCCCGTGTTGCAGATGGTGAGAATCTGAGCGCCTTCAGGAACCAGATCGGCACCAAACTCGCCGATCTTGAGATTCATTTCGATGTCCTCACGCTCGATCGCCTCGGCCTCTTTCAGCACGTCTTCAGGGTGCCAGGAGCCCAACGCTTTGATGCGATCAAGTGCCCAGAAGAGGTTTACGGCGGTTGGACGGGATGCTGCGAGCTCCGCGGCCGCCGACTCCTTGTCGACCCCGTTCTGGGCGGCCAGAGCCATGCCATACGCGGCGGCTACTCCAATGGCGGGCGCGCCTCGCACGGCCATGTCTTTGATTGCGTGGGCGACGTCCTCGTGGGTCTTGAGCTCCAGCCATGCCTCGTGATTAGGCAATATGCGCTGATCGAGCATGAGAAGTCGCCCGTCGTCCCAGCGCATCGGTTGAATGGCCATTCGTAAATTGTGTCGCGTTCGGATGGGCTAGCGGTTCACCTGCACCGTGGTGTGAGGCAAGAAGCCCATGAGCATCATTCGTAAGCCGGTGATCTTGGGGCTGACGAGGGTGCTCTCGCGGCCGTAATAAAGGGGCACGCGCGCGACGTCCTGGATGAGAATGTCCTCGGCACGCTGGTAGAGCTTGATTCGCTCGGTGGCATCGAGCGTCTCGTCTGCCTGTTTGCCGAGCCGATCGAATTCATCGTTCTTGTAGTGCTCGTAGTCCATCGTAGAGTCGGATCGAAGCAAGAAGGTGGTGAAGTTCTGCGGGTCCAAGTAATCGGCGCCCCAAGAGCCGAAGAAGCAGGGGAGCTTGCCCGCGTTGCGCTTAGCGAAGTACACGCTTGCTTCTAGCGCTTTCAGCTTTGCGGGGAAGCCAAGGTTCTTCGTGAGGGACGAGTGAACCGCTTCTGCGACCACTCCCGAATCGGGTTGCTGAGCGCGGTAGTAGATTTCGCAAGGCGGCAGCCCCTTGCCGTTTGGATAACCGGCTTCGGCAAGCAGGCGTTTAGCCTCGTCGGGATCGTAGGGAAGGCCCTTGTAATCTTTACGGTAACCGACGATCTCGTGCGCGATGAGGCCCTTTGCCTCCGTCATGCCTCCGAGAAGGTCGTCGGCGATACGCTTGCGATCTATCGCCATTGCAAACGCCTTGCGCACGCGGATGTCTTGGAACGGCTTATATAAATGGCGGTTCATGCCCACGTAGTAAACGGTTGGGGTTGGCCTGAACAGGAGTTGTTTGCTGAGGACGGGATCGTTTCTGACGGACTCGACTTCACCTCGCTGCACGGTCAGAAGGTCGAGCTCGCCCTTGCCATATTTCGTGAGGCGCGTTTGAGAGTCCTTGATAATCGGCCGCTCAATCTTTTCTACCAAAGGAGCGCCTTCATAATAGTCGGCGTTCGCGATCAGCGTCACCTGCTGCTCGGGGTCAATGCGCTCGACCTTGAAGGGACCCGTGCCCACCATCTGATTGACGTCTCGGATTTGGGTCAGCCCTGCCGATTCTTTGGCCAAGACGAACGCGCAAGGATAGGTGATCTTGCCAAGAAAGTAGGGGCGGGGCGCTTCGAGAGTGATTTTGAGGGTACGCGGATCGACTACTTCGACTCCCTTTAACGACTCGGCTTTGCCATCGGCAAAATCCTGCGCTCCGGCAATGTCACTCAGGTAGTTCAGAGCCACCGGGGAGGCGAACTCCTTCCGGAGATTCCGCTCGAAGGTCCACTTGAAATCTTCGGCCGTCACCTCGCGTCCGTTGTGGAACTTAGCCGGGCGCAGCTTGAACACCCATACTTTGCCGCCCTCCTGACCCTCAAAGGATTCTGCCAGCCTCGGACCGACCTGGTTCTTCTCGTCATATGCGACCAATCCCTCGAATACGTTGCCGATCAGATCGATGTCTTCCGGGTCTTGAACCCGCCCCGGATCGTAGGTAACCGGCGACTTGTTCAGGGCGTAACGGAAGACGTTGCCTCGTTGGGCAGAGGCTCTATCCGAGAAGCCCTTGTTGCCGCAGCCGGCCGCTAAAACGGCTGCCAGGAGAAGAAACGGGAGTGATCTCAAGAGTTTGATTTTAGACGGTTCAAATCACGCGTCGGCTCTCGTGAGGCAGCGGGTAAACACAGCTTTGTGCAGGACAAACTCGCAGCCCAACTCTATACGCTTCGCGAACACACCCAGACGGCGCGAGATTTCGATAATGCGCTCGGCATCTGTCACGAGATCGGCTATCCGGCAGTGCAGCTATCCGCAGTAGGATGCATGAATGGCGAAAGCCCCGAGTTGGACGCGCATACGGCTCGCAGGATGCTGGACCACAACGGACTGAAGTGCTGCGCCACGCACCGCTCCTGGGAGGCTCTTCGCGACCGGACGGACGAGGAGATCGAGTTTCATTTGATTCTAGGGTGCAACTACGTCGCCATCGGGGGGATTTGGCCGAAGGATCCGAACGAATATCGGCAGTTCGTCGCGGACTCGAAGCCCGTCATAGAAAGGCTTAAGCAGGCCGGCATTCGATTTGGCTATCACAACCATTCGCACGAGTTTCAACGTAACGAAGCGACTGGCGAGCCGTGGTACGAAGTCTTGATCGAAGAGGGAGGCCCCGACCTGATGTTAGAGATCGACACCTATTGGGTTCAGCACGCGGGAGTGGACCCGGCCGACCTGGTCTTTCGGTGCGCCGGGCGTGTGCCGGTCATCCATGTGAAAGACAAAGAGGTGGTTCCAGGGGACGGGCCGGTATTCGCGCCCATTGGAGAAGGGAATTTCAATTGGGAAAACATCATCGATGCGGGCGAAGATGCTGGCGTGGAATGGTACGTCGTCGAACAGGACACGTGTAGACGCGACCCGTTCGATTGCCTGAAATCGAGCTTCGACTACCTGACCGGCTTCACTAAAGTTTAGCCGTGCGCGTCGACTTGGCGGCCACCTTCGGAATGACGAAATCGTTCTGGTTGAACTTCTGCGCGTAAGCAAAGTTCCAGCGCATGCTCCACTGAAGGTTTGTCGGCTGCTTGCCGAGAGGCTGATAGGAGGATCGGATTGTCACCGGCATCATCCGCAGATCGTCCAAAACAACTTCGAGCTCGACTTTGCCCTTCTTCTTGACCTCTTCTGGGCTGCGAGAAATGAAGATCCGGTGCTGCTTGACAACGCGTCCCCGAGCGGTGACGGTGCGATCTTCAGCGAAGACCTTAAAGCCCTTTGCCTTTGCTTCTGCCAGGAGATTCGTCAGCGGCTTGCCACCTTGCAGGCTTGAAAAGATCATGCGAGGGAACTCCGTGATCCACTTTTGCAGATCCACGGCACCTTCGTTTCGAAGCTTTGCAACCGGGCTGGTGGGGGACCAGCCGGTGGTGGAGAGTGCGTTGGTTGCGTATTCCTTGCCGTTGCCAACAAGAACTTCTTTCTCGAAAGTCAGCCTCGGCTGGAGCCTTGCCTTAGGGTATTCAATATAAAACTCGTCGGCATCCTTGATCGCAAGCTTCGCGATGCTCATGCCGCGCTTGCCTTCTAGAACCACGAGCGTAGTTGCTTCACCGGATACGCCTTGGAGCTTAGCCAGCCGACTTTCGGCAACCTCGGCAAGTCCTTCCGCCTTCGTTTTCGCCACCTTCCAATCTTTTGTGCCGGGTGGGGGTGGCGTCATGTCGCGCTGGAGTGTCTTGAGGTTGTTGTTTACGTTTTCGATGGACTCCTGCGGGCTTACGGTCGGAGGAGTCTGGGGTGCGTTCGCGTTCGACGTGATCTTTTTGTCGGTAGGAGGCAGAGCCGGCGCTTCCTCTTCCTTGCCGCAAGCGACGATAACCAACGAGAGTGCTAACAAAGGCAGGCAAAATCTTCGCATGGTGCTATTGTATTCCGACACGATTCTACAAACGCCGTAATTGCGCTTCACGTTACAAACGACGCTTCTCGCGAGGTGGTTCGGTCGGTTCAGCCGCGAAAGATGTCGAGATAGTGCCGAATCCCTTCGGAATCCATCGCGATGAGGTCGAATCGCGTCTCGCGAGCCTCCTCGCTCATTTCCACGATGTATTGCTCAGCGGAGAGTTGAAGCGCCCTTTCCTTGGCGGAACCGATCGATTCTTCGGGCACATAGCCGGGAGCGGATCGATGCTTGACCTCCACGAAGACGAGCACTTCCCCGTCTAGCGCGATCAGGTCGAGCTCGCCGTGGCGCATCTTCTTTCTTCGGGTGACGATGGTGTAGCCCTTTGCCGCGAGGTATTCGGCGGCTCGGTCCTCTGCGGCCGCGCCTAAGCTTCGAAGATTAGGCACGGTTGCTCGTACCACTCCTTGATGCGTTGAAAGCTGCGCCGGTGAATCTCGCAAGGGCCGTGCAGCCTGAGCGCTTCGAGGTGTTCGGGAGTCGAGTAGCCGAAGTGCCGGTCAAAGCCGTATTTGGGGTAGCTGGGAGCGAGCCGCGTCATGATTCGGTCGCGCTCGGTTTTGGCTAAGATCGAGGCTGCAGCGATGCAAGCGAGCTTGGCGTCGCCATCAACAATGGCCTCGGCGGTCCACGGCATATCCTTAGGGAGGGTGTTGCCGTCGATGTACACCTTTTTGAAGGGCTTTTCGAGATTGCCCACGGCTCGGTGCATCGCGGCCATGCTTGCCCAGAGAATGTTCAGCCGGTCCACCTCGTCTACTTCTGCCACCACGACGGACCAGCAGGCGTGTTTCTTGATGCGCACCTCCAGCTCTTCTCGCTGGTTTCGTGTGAGCTTTTTGGAGTCGTCGATGCCTTCCAGGTTGAAGCGCCGGGGCAGGATGACTGCGGCGGCCACCACCGGTCCTGCGAGCGGTCCGCGCCCCGCTTCGTCCGCACCGGCGGCGCTTGGGGTGTGGCGGAGTGGCATGCGCTTAGTTTACGGGAGGGAGCTCGAAGAGTGGGACCCGTTTCCGACCCGAAAACTCAGCAAAATTCAGGTCGTTTCTATAATTCTAGAAATGTATGGTAGAGTGTTACTGTGGACCACAAAGAGATTGCCGCCATGTGCAAGGCCCTTGGGGATCCGACGAGGGCTCGGATCGTTCAATTCCTGCTCGACTGCTGCTGCGAAGTGGAAGTCGGCGAAGGGGGCGAGGTGCGGTCAACGGAAGGACCTACCGCCGGGCAGGTTTGTTGCCACGTCACGGGATCGGAAACGGTCACCTCGACGATCAGCTTCCACCTCAAAGAGCTTCGAAACGCGGGACTCGTCTCCGTGGAGAAGCGGGGCAAGTACATGGAGTGCAAAATCAACCGCGACGCTGTGGCCAAGCTCGCGGATTTCTTCAACGACGCAAAGACACGCAGCGGATGCTGCTAAGGAGATAGAAAAATGACAAACGAAAACCAATCATGTTGCGACTGCTCGGGTGGTTGCTGCTGCGGCACGGGCTGCTGCTGCGGTTCAACCGGCAAAGGCTAGATGAAATCGGTGCTCTTCGTATGCGTGCATAACGCCGGCCGTTCTCAAATGGCCGAGGCGTTTTTGAATCGCATCGCAGAAGAGAAGACTCTGCCCATCCGGGCAGAGTCTGCCGGCACTTTGGGCGGAGGGACTCTCAATCCGGTTGCGGTGCAGGCGATGGAGGAAGCGGGCGTCTCGATGTCGCACCACGTGCCCAAGCAGCTTACGCAGGAGATGGTGGAGCGGGCGGCCGTGGTGATCTCCATGGGCTGCGGGGTGGACGCCGAGGCTTGTCCGGCGAAGTTTCTGGTTACCGAAGACTGGGGATTGGACGATCCGGCGGGGCAGCCGATCGAGAAGGTTCGCGAGATCCGCGACCAGATTCAAGAGAAGGTTAGAGGCTTACTGGCTCGATCCTGACGTGTTTTGCCTTACACTGAAGGCATGATCAGCGAGCACTTTGCGAAAGAACTGGAGGAATTGGACAGGGCAATTCGCAAGGAGGCCTTTCAGGCGGTTTCGCAGCTCGATGCCGAGATAGCTTCGTTAGAAGAGCGGCTCATTGTAGCCCGAATCCTTGAGAATCTGGATATTATTACGCGCCTCGAGCAGATGGCGGGCGAGCGTCGAGAGCGACGGAGCGTGATTGCGAAGGTAATCACGCAAAAGCCCGATGAGGAGTCGCTTGTAGTCGTCCCCTCAGCACCGGTTGTTGCCGCCGTGGTTCAGGAAGTGCCGACGATTGGCCCCGTAAGCGAGGCGCCAATTGTCATCCTAGCACCCGAACCACCAAAACAACTCGAGCCAGCAAAGGAAGCAGTGCCTCCGCTAAAGCGAAAGCCCTCGTTGACCATAACGGCCTTTCGCAAGCGCTCGAAAGCGTTCTTCGAGGCGGAGAGGGAATTTCTGAGGGTGGAGGGGTGGTCGTTTGCCCGCGAGTGCGTGTGCAAGAGCCTCGTTTGTGAATGCCGAGCTCTGATCGATGCGGCCCGAGAACTGGACCAGGACCCGGGCAATCTTTGGCAATCGTTCTATCTGCTTCGGGACTTCTTCAACGAGCAGTCGCATGATGGCCAGTTCTTTGGATTCAACGCACAGCGGAGCCATCGAGTCGAGACCTGGAGCGATTTGGCCGAGGCGTATGGATTGGTGCCCGCCGCTGCGGAATGCCTAGAGTGGATCGGCATCCTTGAAGTGCCGGAGCAGCAATATGAAAGCCTGCTGTTGCGGGCGGCGGCGGTCGAATCGTGGATTTATCGGATCATCGACGAGGCCGGTATGGGCGTAAGCGACAGCGCCCGCGAGCATCTTCATGCGCAGATCGAGGAGCGGAGAGGTGAGATTTGGATCCCCTGGTGGTTGTTAGATGGCCCTCGAGCGAAGACCACGAGCCAGGTTGCTCAAGAAGCCCGATTATGCGGGCCGATGTTCTCCGAGGTTCGATCCCACCACGAAGGCAACGCAAAGAAGGGTGTGGCGATGCAGACCCTCAATGCGTTGGTGGAGGCCATCGACCAGCCTGGCGATGTGGAGACGACGCTGCTACCCGCCGTTCTGCAATGTCTCGATGCCGGCATCCAGCCCTCTCGAAAGGAGTTGGTCGCCTGTTGCCTGCCGTTTAGGTACGCGCTGGCAGAGCTGAACGATCCGCGACTGGCGAAGCTGCTGGAGTATGTCGAGAAAGAGCAGAACCGCCTGTTTGCTAAGCACAAGATGCTCCCGGATGAGATTCCGGAGCCGGATGAGGAGATTGACGGCGACTACAATGGCTGGCTTGCAGCGGTGAAGGATCGAGTGGAGGGCAAAACGATGCTCTTTATGGGGGGCAAGAAGCAGCGGGAGCGAGCTGCGGAGATTCAGAAGCTGCTAGGGCTCAAGGAGCTGATTTGGCCGGAGACCGGTTCAGAGACAACGCCCGAGAGCTTTCGCGCGGAGGCTTTGCGCTCAGATATCGTTTGCTACTTGATCCGCTGGAGTCGGCACGGATACAAGCGGATCCTCGATCTCGCGAAGTCGGAAGGTAAGGACACGGTCACGATCAAGGCTGGGCTTGGACCGCGCCGATTGGTTCATGACTTGCACGAGCAGCTGATCGCGCGCTAAGGCTCAGGCTCTTACGAGATCGGTCAATTTCATGAGGCCCTCGGTTGCAGTTGATTCGAGCGGCTTCACCTTCGGGGCGAGCAGGTTTATGTTCAGCTCCCACGGCCAACCAGGCTTCGCTCTTCTGATCTTCGCTACCCAATGCAAACCTTTGGCGGACAGCGGTATACGTCCTCTCCCTGCATAGCTCAGCGTGAGGAGGGTCGGGATGAGCGTTCGCGCTTTCTCGGTCGCTGGCAGGGTGGGCTTTGCCAGGCATAAAAGAGCCGTTTCTCCGACAACCGCGGTGCTCGTGTCGCACGCCCAGGTTCTTCCGGCCACGAAGCGGACCCGCGTGTGGAAACCCTTGATGTTCTGAGTCACGTCAGCGGTAGCGACACGAATACCACCGATAGTGTCGATGCGAGTAACGCGGGCGACAACGATGTCACTGCTGTACTTGATCAGGTCGGCGAACGAAATGTTTGCCAACTTGGCATCGGCCACAGACGTCAACATCAAGGCACCTAGTATCGCCAGTCGCATGTCAGTGGGTGTGCCCGCAGGCCGCGACGGTTCAAAACTTTCTCAAAAAGACGTGTCAACCGACGAAGGATAAATGGCTTGCAACAGCAGAGCCGTTCTCATGAGCAGTTCACTTCAGAACGGGTCCGGGGTACAGCTCACCAGTCTCCGCGTTAACGTATGTTGCCCTTACAGCGTGCTTTATCCTCTTGGGCCTCAGCCGCCAGGCTAGAAGGGCCGCCGAGCTATCTCCCGGCATGTAATAGCCTAATTGACTCTCGAGACCGGGTAGCGCCGAGGGATCGAGTTTGTAAGCTGCCTGAGTGGCTTCCTTCAACGTCAAGAGCCTTGAACTTGGCTTCCGGACGGCAGGCAAGTCCGCAGGTGCGCGGAATTCTACTAGCGATCCATCCAAGGTATCCACCCTCAAGCTTAGGCCGTAACGTCCACTAAGGAAGCCGTAGCCATGGATTTTCGGTGAGAAGTGGCATTCCGCTGTGCCAGAGAAAAGCATCCCGCGCTCCACCTTTCGCACTTTGCCGAAGCGAAAGCTATCCTGCTCTAGGGGGTTTTCTCCCGCCAGATGCTTGACGATTGTCGCCATGTAGGTTTTTGCTGAGCTTTCGTTTGCCAGGAACTTCGTTTGGGTGGGAGGAGCATCTCTAAAGATGATCGATCTTGCGCTCTCGACCCCTCCTGACTTTCGATTCACCGAGAAAAAATATGAGTGCTGCGAACCCTCAAGCGTGAACAGCCAGCGAGCGCTCGAATCACGAGGTTCCCCAAACCCTATTCTGTAGCTGTCTCGAGGCTTAAAATTCTTTAAGAACGATTTTCCGTTGGAAACCGCTGTCTCCAGATCGATTTCCCTGTTGGCAAAGCCACTCCATCCCAGATAGACGGCAATCGCAGCCAGACTTGCAAGTAGGACGACTTTGACCACTTTCTTAGAGGAGGCTGTCCCCGCTGTCTTTAGTTCAGCAATTCGCGTGGGTCTGCAAAATGGCCGGCGATTGCGGTTGCAGCCGCCGTGATCGGAGATACCAGGTGGGTTCTAGAATTGGGTCCCTGGCGGCCTTCGTAGGGTCGGTTGGAGGTGCTGGCGCTTCGCTCGAAGGGGCGTAGGATGTCGCCGTTCATTCCGAGGCACATGCTGCAGCCGGCGTTATGCCACTCGAAGCCTGCCGCTTCGAAGATCTCTCGCAGCCCTTCGGCGTCCGCCTGCCGCTTGACTTCCATGCTCCCCGGCACCACCATGGCTCGTACACCCGAGGCGACGTGACGGCCTTGGACGACTTTCGCGGCGTCGCGGAGGTCTTCGATTCGGGAGTTGGTGCAGGAGCCGATGAAGACAGTGTTGACTGGCAGCTCGCGCATCACCTGCCCCGGTTTCAGGCCCATGTAGGTCATCGCTCGCTCCTCGCCCTTGTCATGCGGCTCAGGCAGCGGCTGATCGATGTCGACGGTCATGGCCGGCGTGGTGCCCCAAGTAACTTGCGGGGTGAGCTTGGCGATGTCGAGCTCTTCGTGGCGATCGTAGCCGTCGCGGCTGTCCGTGCGGAGGAGCTTGGCATACGCTCTCAGCTTGTCGAACTCGACTCCCTTCGGCGCGAACGGACGATCTTTGGCGGAGATGAAATCCATGGTCACATCGTCGGGAGCGATCATGCCGGCGCGAGCGCCCATCTCGATCGACATGTTGCAGATGGTCATCCGTCCGCTCATCGACATACGCTCGATGGTGTCGCCGTAGTATTCGACCACGTAGCCCGTGCCGCCACCGGCTCCAAGCTTGCGGATGATGGCGAGAATAACGTCCTTTGGAGTGACGCCGTAGGGGGTTTCGCCGGTGATGCGGATGCCGAGCGACTTTGGCTTGCCACTGGTTCTGAGTGTCTGGGTGGCGAGCACGTGCTCGACTTCGCTGGTGCCGATGCCGAACGCGAGCGCGCCGAAAGCGCCGTGGGTGCTTGTGTGGCTATCGCCGCACACGATCGTCATTCCTGGCAGGGTGATGCCGAGCTCAGGGCCGATCACGTGGACGATGCCCTGGCGAGCCTCGCCGTAGCCGAACAGGGGCACTCCGAACTCTTCGCAGTTGCGACTGAGGGCTGCGAGCTGCTTGCCGCTGACAGAAGCCTGATCGATGGGGAGGCCGTTGGTGGGGACGTTGTGATCAACGGTTGCGAAGGTCAGGTCGGGTCGTCGTACGGGCCGGCCGTGCTCTTTGAGGCCGTCAAAGGCTTGTGGCGAGGTGACTTCGTGAATCAGGTGGCGGTCGATGTAAAGCAGCACGCTGCCACCCGGGAGCTCCTTGATCACATGCGCATCCCAAACCTTGTCGAAGAGAGTTCCGGCCATATCCTCTATTCTACGGTTGGCGAGGGAAGATTAACTAGGGAAGGCGAGGAACAGGCGCTCAAGCCATCAACTAGCTGGGCCATCTCGGTGGCGGACTGTTACTTCGCGTGCTGAAGGATCCTGTTTCCGCCGTATACTTGATTAACATCCCATGGTTCACCTCCTCTTTCAAATCGCCGCCGCCGCCCACACCTACGGACCAAATTTGATTGTCAATGGAGACTTCGAGGCTGGCAACAAAGGGTTCCAAACCGCCTATCGAGCAGCCGACTCCGTGTTCGACGAAGGCACTTTTGCGATCACGCAGAACCCGAGAAAGCAGCACAACGCAGCCGCTAGCGTCTTCGATCACACCAGCAAAGCGGGTCTGATGCTGGCCTGCAACGGCAGCCAGGAAAAGGGCGTGACGGTCTGGCAAGGCACAGCCCGTGTAGAACGGGGCCAAACCTATACATTTTCAGGCTGGGCAACCTCGTGGAGTATGGATCCAAGCACCGGAGAGGCACGCGATACGAGTCCAGCCATGCTCAGGGTGTTCATCAATGGGAAGTCCACCGGAGCCATTTACGGCGTCAATGCGAAGAGCGGCAGTTGGAGCAAGTTCACGTACGAGTGGAGCTCCGCCTATCAGACGGTAGCTACCATTCGCATCGTCGACGCGAACACGGACGGCTTTGGCAACGATTTCGCCATCGACGATCTCTCTCTGGTAGCCACCAAGTAACTAGGGAGCCCGGACGCGCTAACATGATGACGTGATTGGACGGCTCCGCGGAGAGGTTCTGGAGCTCGAGGGCAGCCTGGTTCTCGTCGATGTGATGGGCGTGGGCTACGAGGTGATGGTTCCCGACGTCATTCTTGTCCAGCTAGGAGTCGGCCAGCGCGTCGACCTGCTCATCCGCCAAATCTTCCGGGAAGACGGCGTCTCCCTCTACGGCTTCGTGGCCCCGTTCCAGCGGAGGCTTTTCGACCTGCTCCTAACCGTCAAGGGCTGTGGCCCCAAAGTTGGACTCGCACTTCTCGGCCAACTCGGTGAAGACACCGTTGCCAGTGCCATCCTGGCTCAGGACGCAAAGATCCTCGCCCGGGCAACCGGCGTTGGGCCAAGGCTGGCCGAGCGTATCGCTCTGGAGCTCAGAGACAAGATCCAGGAAGAAAGCTTTCTCCGCAGGATCGAAGCGGCTTCGCCCAAGCGGCGGCCCGAGCCTGAGGATGAGTTGGTCGATGCGCTCGCCTCCCTTGGCTATCGCAAGAGCGAGATCGACGGCATCGCCGACCAAGCTCGAGAAGCCGGCGAGGACGTCCAAGATCAAATTCGTGCGGCCCTGCGACTGCTTAAGAAATAAGCCGCTTCACAACCCGAGCCTGCTTGGGCCAAACGCCCGCATTCGCCTTCGAGGCGGCGCGAACCGCCTGCACCATGTTCACAAAGGCTAAAAGCCCGAGAATGAGCCACCCGACGGCAAACCGCAGTAGAAACTCGGTCCAGGAGAAGTTCACCCAGTCGGTTTGATAGTGATACCAAAGCCTGCTGATCGAGTAGGCCAGCGAGCAGATCATCGCGATGCCGAGCAACACATTCAGGAGCAGCGTCTCGTACAGCGCCCGGAGTGCATGCGCCCGTACATAGCGGCTCTTTCCGGCGACCGCAATTCCGACGAGCGGTCCCCAGATAGGTGCGGGAATCGTAGCGAGGTGCATGATGGCCGCCATCCGTTTCTCATGTGCGACAGGTGTGTGCTCCACGAGGAAGCTTTACTTCGATCCGCAGTGGAGGTTGCGCATCCAAGGACCTTCGACTTCGGACCGGAGCTCCAATCTGCTGCTGGTGAACAGCCGCACAACAATGCGATAATGCTCCCGTGGCAGACAAGGACACCAAGTCCTCCCTAACCAAGGCTCAAGATCAGTTCATCCTCGAATGGGGCCGGATGAGCAGCAGTTGGGGCATCAATCGGACGATGGCGCAAATCCATGCGCTGTTATTCGTGACCGGGCAAGCGCTGGAAGTGAATGAGATCATGGACCGGCTGCAGATCAGTCGCGGCAATGCGAGCATGAATCTGCGGGAGCTGATGGATTGGGGCGTCGTGCGGCGGTTTCGGCAGCCGGGCGATCGGAAGGACACCTACATCAGCGAGACTGACCCGTATCAGATGTTCATCCGCATCGTGAAGGAGCGGAAGCGGCGAGAGATCGACCCGACGACGGATGCGATTCGCGAGGTCATCACAAAGCTGCCGGAAGGGGACCCGACTCCGGGTGTTTTGGAGCTGCGGACGCGTTTGCAAGGGCTTCTCGAAATCTTCGACCTGATCGATGTGGTTTACAAGCAGGTCTTCTCTCACGACCTCTCGCTAGACGAGATCAAGGGGCTGGTGAATACCGCGACTGAGAGTGTTTAATCACGCCAGAATTGTCGATTTTCATGGGAGTTGGTTGACAAAGGAGGCTTTTGAAACATAGATAGGTAGCGAAGCCAAAAAAAACCAACTCTTAGACTCCCCAGACTCCTCGACTCCCTCCCCCCTTTGGGCACGGGCACTTGGGCACGAGCAACACTTCTAAACGACTCTTTTCCCTTCCACGTACACCGAGTGCACCAGGGATGCGCCCAGCCAGTAGGCGATTTCTCGATAATCCTGGCAGTCCCAGACAACGAAGTCAGCCCGCTTACCAGACTCAAGCGAGCCTCGATCATGGTCGAGGTTGAGACTAAACGCGGCGTTGATGGTCGCTGCCGTGATCGCCTCGGCTGGAGTCATTCGCATTTGAGTGCTTGCCAGATTGAGCACCATCGGCATCGAAGTCGTGGGCGAGGAGCCCGGATTGAAGTCAGTAGCAAGCACGACCGGCATCCCAGCATCGATCATCGCGCGGGCGTCGGGGTACTTCTTCAGGCCGAGGCAATGGACCGAGGCGGGGAGAAGCACCGGGGTGACATTGGCTCTCCTAAGGGCTTCGATTCCTTCCGCATCCGTTTGCTCGAGATGGTCGGCGGTTTTCGCGCCTAGTGCCGCAACCAGCGTTGCGGCACCGGTGTTGCTCAGCTGGTCGACGTGAGCTTTAAGCGCGAAGCCGAGCTCGTTGGCCTTACCGAGGATTCGGCGAGTCTGCTCAAGCGAGTAGTAACCCTGCTCGCAGAAGATGTCGCAGTAACGCGCGAACGGCCTTGCTGCGGCCAGCATTTCATTCAGGAGCAGCTCAACATACTCCTCCCGCGAGAGCTCGTCTGGAAAGCTGTGCGCTCCCAAAAAGGTCGGGACACAGGTTAGGGGTGTCTCCTCGCCCAGACGCTGTATGACGCGGAGCATCTTCAGCTCGTCTTCAGTGGTGAGCCCATATCCGGACTTCGCTTCGATGGTGGTCGTGCCGTTTTTCAGGAACCAGATGGCGTGCCTTTTGGCTTGCTCCAATAGCTCTTCCTCGGTAGCGGCTCTGGTGGCTCGGACGCTGGATCGGATTCCGCCACCGGATGCTGCGATTTCCTGATAGCCAAGCCCCTTAGAACGCATTTCAAACTCGTTGGCCCGATTGCCTCCAAATACGGGATGGGTGTGGGCGTCTATGAAGCCGGGAAGGATAATTCGTCCGCCGACATCGAACACGTCGCTTGCCTGGCGCTCGATCTCATCCCGCGGGCCAACCTCCTTGATGAGGCCGTTGTGCAGAAGCAGAGCACCGTTCTCGATAATGGCAAGCTCGGACATCTCGGTACCCAGCCGCGGGTCCGGGGAGCCGGCGAGAGTCACGAGTTGGGAGCAGCCGACGATTGCTTGCACTTGCTGAATCTTACTTGCCGCCGCCGTCCAGGGCGAGTTACTATAAAGAGGAGAGCACTCATGAATCACAAACTCGCAAGTAGCTTCGCCCTCTCCACAATGCTCCTGTTTGCCTTTTCGGCATCGGCATCCGCCCAATTCGGCGATATTATCAAGAAGAACGTCAAGATTCCGAATCTGCTGTCTGAAAAGCCTCCAATTACCACCAGCCTCGAGGACGCCAAGTGGGAGCAGAAGGATAAGGACGGGTTCACCCCGAGAGAAGCCGAGCGTTCGCTGATGACGCTGCAGCGCACGCCTAACGGCGGGTTTGTGCTGCAGCCGGGCTATTACTCGATGCAGACGCAGAGCTACTGCCTGAAGGCCGGCACGCACGGGCCGGGCGGTGGCGATGGCTACCTTTACGCGCCTCCCAAAGGTCCCGCCGAGGATGCGGTCATGACCATCGTGAGGAATTCGGTGAACCATCCGGAGATTCATCAGCACGACATCCAAACCTTGCTCTGGGCGATCATCGCGCGGGCCAAATTCGAAGACATGACGCCCGAGCACAAGGCGACGGCGTCGAAGCTGCTTACACCTCGACAGCTCGCCAATTTGAACCGCAGTGCGCTGGACACCCTGAACAATCCGCTGGTGCAGAAGGCTCTCGGCGACGCACCGGCAGGCTTGAAACAGGTGCTTCAAGCGGAAGCCGAGCTGCGAACAATGCTGACCACGCCCGGCGGATCCTTCGCCGATCTCGAAAGGGTGGCAGTGCTTACGGGTACGCCTTTGCTGGGCGAGGGGAGCCGGGAGGTTCCTTCAGGGCGATGGTCGATGCATCCGGATGGCTATTACGTGCGGTACATCCCGAGCGGGTACAGCTCCACTCGCGTGGAGATTTGGGTTCCGCAGGGTAGCCCAGCGGTGGGCAAGGAGTACGATCCGGCCACCCACATCGCGGTCCCGGGCAATACGGCACGTCAGCGGCTGATCCAGTCTGGGCGGCCGCAGGAACAGCAGTAGCCGCGCGGGCTCGGGGCCACGGCAAGGTGTCCTCAAACGGTAAACTCCTGCCATAACCCGGCAGGAATCCTGGATGAGCGACGGTACCAACTCCACTTCACAACCAGCAAACGGCCCCACAGTAGCGGCGGCCCCGGTGGAGACGCTCATCAAATCTATTTCAGAGATTCGCGCGCCCGAGGAGCAGCCAGAACCTATGCCAAATGAGAATTTCGATACGGACATCGTCGTCATCGGCGCCGGCCCCGGCGGATATGTAGCCGCCATCCGAGCCGCGCAGCTTGGAGCGAAAGTGACCGTGGTCGAGAAGGAGTTTCTCGGCGGCACGTGTCTCAACTGGGGGTGTATTCCTTCGAAGGCGCTCATCGCTTCAGTTGAGAGGCTTCATGCGGTGAAGACGGCGGACAAGCTTGGCATCAAGGTCAATGGCACCGCCGAACCGGACTTCGACGCGATCATGAAGCGGAAGGAGAAGATCGTCACCACTCAGCGCGGCGGTGTGGGGATGCTGTTTAAGAAGAACGGCATTACGCACGTCGAGGGGTTTGCGTCGTTCAAGGATAAGAACACGCTCGAGGTGAAGAAGGACGACAAGGTCACCACCATCCGAGCGAAGAACTTCATTCTGGCGATGGGATCGTCCGTGATCAAGCTCAAAATTCCGGGGCTCGAGGGCGGTCGTGAGGAAGGAGTTTGGACCTCAGACGACGCGGTTTCTGCACCGTTCGTGCCGAAGCGCATGGCGATACTTGGCGGCGGCGCGGTTGGATGTGAATTCGGATATGTCTTTAGCGGCCTCGGCGCCGAAGTCCACCTCGTCGAGATGATGCCGACCCTGTTGCCAATGATGGACGCGGATCTTGGCACTGAGCTTGGCAAGCAACTCGGACGCGCTGGAATCAAGGTCAAGACCGGAGCGACGATCGAGAAGTGCGAACGAACCGGCAACGTTTGGAAGGTCCACATCAAGAAGGGTGCTGACACCGAGGTTGTTGAAGTCGATGTTGTGCTTTTGGGCGTGGGTCGCAAAGCCAACACGGATGGCATGAACCTGGACAAGATTGGCGTGCAGCTTCACCGCCGCGGAGTGCAGGTCGCCGACGATTCGCTGAAGACTCACGTGCCAAACATC
Organism: Fimbriimonas sp.; assembly: GCA_041288075.1. GTDB lineage: Bacteria > Armatimonadota > Fimbriimonadia > Fimbriimonadales > Fimbriimonadaceae > Fimbriimonas. Next base: position 19,530 of record JBGGMI010000252.1, on the reverse strand, counting down.
TATGCCATTGGAGACGTAACGGGCCGAATCCAGCTCGCTCATGTGGCATCGCATGAGGGCACCATTGTCGCGGCCAACATTGTTCGCGGCGAGAGCCGGTTTGTGGATTACAAGTGCGTTCCGAACTGCGTTTACACCTCGCCCGAGGTTTCCAGCGTCGGCTTGACGGAAGGCGAAGCAAAGGAGAAGGGGTACGACGTGACGGTCGGCAAATTCAACTTCCGCCCGCTCGGCAAGGCGACGGCTACCGGGGAGCAAGAAGGGTTTGTGAAGGTCGTCGCCGATCGCAAGTACGGCGAGGTTTTAGGCGTGCACATGATCGGTGCGCACGTGACGGACATGATTCACGAGGCGGTTGTGGCGTTGAAGCTGGAGGCCACTCTGGAGTACATGGTCGACACCATTCACGCGCATCCGACGATGTCAGAGGCGGTTCTCGAGGCGTTTGAAGACGCGTTAGGGCACGCTATTCACAAGATGTAGGTAGGGCCCGCGGGGGGCATTTCACGCACAGACGGTTAGCATTCTTTGTAGCGCTACCAGAGCGAAGTGTTTGACTTTTGCCGGCACTACGATTTCGTTGACCACGTTGCCTTCCACTAGGCTTTCGAGTGCCCAGCAAAGGAAGCTCGGGTGGATTCGGTACATCGTGCTGCAGGGACAAATCTGAGGATCGAGGCAGAAGATTGTCTTGTCGGGCTGCTCTTTGGCGAGCCGGCTGACGAGGTTGATCTCCGTGCCGATCGCCCAGACGGAGCCTGACGCGGCGGCGGTGACGGTGTTGATGATGTATTCGGTCGAGCCGTTGTAATCGGAGGCTTGCACCACGTCAATCGGGCACTCGGGGTGGACGAGCACGTTTACTTCTGGATACTTTGCGCGGGCTTCTTCGATTTGGGCCACGTTGAAGCGGCCATGGACCGAGCAGTGGCCCTTCCAGAGAATGAACTTCGCTCGCTTGATGTCTTCGGCGGAGTTTCCGCCCAATGGTTTGAATGGGTCCCAAACGATCATCTCAGTTTCGGGATCGTAGCCGAGCTTGAATCCAGTGTTGCGGCCAAGGTGCTGGTCAGGAAAAAACAGGACTTTGTCGCCCTGCTCAAGCGCCCATTTGACGGCGGTTGGAGCGTTCGTGGAGGTGCACACGGTACCTCCCTTTTCTCCGACGAACGCTTTCAGGTTTGCGGCGGAGTTGATGTAGGTGACGGGGACGACGTGGTTATTCGCTCCAAGGATTTCGTCCAGTTGTTTCCAGCAGTTCCGAACCTGGAACAGGTTCGCCATGTCGGCCATCGAGCAGCCGGCGGCGAGGTTTGGCAGGATGACGCGTACGTGATCGGGCGTGAGGATGTCGGCGCTTTCGGCCATGAAGTGAACCCCGCAGAAGACGATGAACTCGGCTTCGGGGACGCGGGCTGCGTCTTTGGCGAGCTTATAGCTGTCGCCGCGAAAATCCGCGTGCTTGATGATCTCGTCGCGCTGATAGTGGTGGCCAAGAATGACGAGGCGCTTGCCAAGTTTCTTCTTTGCGGCAATGATTCGCGCATCCGCCTGCTCGGGTGTCAGGTCGGCGTACTCCTGCGGAAGAGGTGCCTGATACATATTTTCCTTGCCTAGCCCTCGTGGCTGGTTCGAGGCTGCTACAGTCCGGTTATGGCATCGGACGGGGATGTTGTAACAGCCTCTTTACATCTAATTATACGCGCCCGGGGGTTTCGCCATTGCGCTAGGGTGCCTCTTTCAAGAAGCGGAAGCGGTTCCCATTTGTGTCTCCCGCAGGCTCTAACTTGTCACCGCTCACTCGGAACACCATCGGGCGATCGGTCGAAATGCCGACGTCGCTCTTGCTGAAACCCAAGACGCCCTTCGGCGTCAGGGTGACCTTGTCTCCCTCCAGCGCCCAGGTCCCGTCCACCGGCACGACCATGGCGATCATGTGAAACGTCTTGTCTTCCTTGATCTCGAGGGATATCGACGAAGCGAGACCGCGCTGGATTCCGGTGGCAAGGTTGTTGTCGCTACCGCTGGAGATCATCTCGCCCTTGTACTTTCCCGCAAGTGAGGAAGCTGAAGGTCCACAGCCGCTTAAGACGCAGAGCAAGGCGCACCCAGTTATCAATCCGCGTGACATCAGCAAGTCATACGAAAAGGCACTACGAAGGGTTGTGTCGTGCTCACGCCAGGAAGGCGCGGTCTGGCTGCTTCTTCTCGGATCGGTCGCGCAGAAGGCGATCCAGTGCGGCTTGCAAGCTCGATGCGCTGATGGTGTCTTCCAACTTGGTGTCCTGATCCATCATGATCTCGACTCGAACGTCTCCGTCCGCCAGTTCGAAGGAGCAGAGCCAGCCACCGAGTGAGAGGTGCAGGCGAATGCCGTTGAGCACGCTCTGGAGATTCGAGCCCGTGACTCTCCCGGTAGCGGCACGGTCATCCAGCCCCGAAAGCTCCAGGGTGAGAATGATCACCCCCTGGTCGGCATCCAGGCCCATCTGTATTCCGTTTCCGCTCAACAACTCTCGTGGCATGAGAATCTACGGTTCCTATAGACATAAAGGAGGACACATAAGTTGCGTGGTCCCGTGCGATTCCATGTCGGCGGAAAGTTCGATGCAATGCGACATACCGCAAAAAACGGACACTTCCAGCCCCCACTTGCTTGTTATCCTATAAGGGCATGGCTGTCGAGAGCGAAGAACCCTCGGGGGAGAACCTATATCGCGTCGGCAGACGTAGCCTCCTGATTGGAGATACGATCTACTCCGAAGGCGACACGGTGTCGGCTGCAGAGGCCGGCAATCACCTGCGCGCGCTGCTCAAGACCCGCCAACTCCTGCCCCTCGACCCAGAAGCCCCTCTGCTCAAGCGAGGTCGCCCCAGCTTCAAGCGCTGGCTAAGATCCTTCTTCCGCCGGAGCGCCTAGCCACTCTGCCCTCGGGCCTTCCCATTCCTGCGATAATGGCGCGATGCTTGCCGCTGCGACCATGGCACTCTTTACGACCCAAATCTCATCCCTCCCACTCTGGAATGCCAGGGCCGAAGAGCGTGACTGGCTCCTCGGCGGGACGAAGCAAACGGCAGGCGTCTTCCGAACGACGAACCCGAACGAGTTTGTGCTCGCAAACGGCCTCATCGCGCGAACGTTCCGTTTGAGCCCCGCCGCAGCGACCGTCGCCATCACCGATCTTCGAACGAATGCAGAGCTCCTTCGCGGAATTAAGCCAGAAGCCGAGCTGACGCTCGATGGCAAGCCGCTTTCGATCGGTGGTCTCGTTGGACAACCCGACCTCGCCTATCTCACCCCAGCCTGGCTGAACCAGATGAAGCCGGGCGACTCTCCATTTACCTTCGAGACCTTCGAAGTGGCGAAGACTTCCGAGCGATTGACGTGGAAGCGGGTACGCACCGCTCCAAAACTCGATTGGCCCCCGAAGGGCGCTGCTCTCACGCTCTGGTTCAAGGGACAAGGTCTCCGCGTCGGCGTCCATTACGAGATCTTCGATGGCTTGCCGGTCCTCTCCAAGTGGCTTACGGTTCAGTCTGAGGCCAAGACTCCAGTCCGCATCGACTCCTTCACGAGCGAGCTCCTCAGGTTCGTCGAGCCTGACTCCGTGGTAGACGACAATCCGGCCTGGTCCCTCCCCAACGTCACCGTCGCCACCGACTACTCGTTTGGCGGCATGGCAATGAATAACTCCAACCGCACTGTCTATTGGCAGGCCGACAAGGAGTACACGACACAAGTCAACTACCGCCTCGCGACGCCATGCGTGCTCGAAGTCAAACCGCCGCTCGGGCCCAGCGTCGACCTTCAACCCGGCCAAACCTTCACCACCTTCCGCACCTTCGAGCTGTTCCACGACTCGACGGAGCGGGAGCGAAAGGGGCTTGGCATACGGCGGATGTTCAGATTGATGGCTCCATGGAGCTCGGAGAATCCATTGATGCTCCACTTGACCTCGGTCGACCCAAAGGTGGTCCACACAGCCATCGATCAGGCGTCGGAGTGCGGATTTGAGATGGTGATCATCAGTTTCTGGAGCGGGCTTGATATGGAGGATGTATCGGCCGCGAACGTGGCGAAGTTCAGGGAGTTCCGGGAGTACGCGAATTCAAAGGGAATCGAACTGGGCGGCTACTCGCTCCTGGCTTCTCGGAGAATCGACGACGCCAACGACGTGATCAATCCGAAAACGATGAAGACGGGCGGCGCGATCTTCGACAACTCTCCGTGCCTTTGCAGCAAGTGGGGCCAGGAGTATTTCGCCAAGATCCGCAAGTTCATCAGCGAGACGGGGTTCCAAGTCTTTGAGCATGACGGCAGCTATCCGGGCGACCCATGTGCCTCTACAAAGCATCCGGGACATCGTGGCCTTGAAGATTCGCAGTGGAAGCAGTATCAGGAGATCGCTTCGCTGTACCGGTGGGCTCGGGAGCGAGGCATGTATTTGAACGTCCCGGACAACTATTTCCTTGCCGGCTCAAACAAGACCGGGATGGGCTATCGGGAGTCGAACTGGTCGTTGCCGCGAGAGCAGCAACACATTCATGCTCGACAAAACCTCTTTGACGGCACATGGGAGAAGACGCCGAGCATGGGGTGGATGATGGTTCCTTTGGTGGAGTATCAAGGTGGTGGCCCTGCAGCGACCATTGAGCCACTGAAGGAGCATCTCCAAGATTACGAGTTGCACCTTGCGAACAACCTCGGCTACGGCGCCCAGGCCTGCTACCGGGGGCCGAGGCTGTACGACTCGCCTGAGACGAAGGCGGCGGTAATCAAGTGGGTGACTTGGTTCAAGAAGCACCGCGAGCTGCTCGAATCGGACGTGATCCACGTGAGACGTGCCGATGGCCAAAACCTTGATGCGGTGCTCCATGTGCTTCCGGGTCAAGCTATGGCGGTCATTTACAATCCGACTGACGCGGAACTTGAGCAGGAAATTACGTTGCCGCTCTACTATGCCGGACTGCACGACACCGCACGAATCGCAATCGGCGGTGGAAGGTCAAAAGCAGTGAAGCTCACGCCGGATCAGAAGCTGAAGATTAAGCCAAAGGTGGCCGGCAAATCGTGCACGTGGATCACGATTCAGGAGAACTGACCATGTTTGACGATCCGCTCGCCGCACCCCCCTTGATCCGTGCCCCCGACGATCCCTCCAAGTGGGATGAGTGGCGGCAGGGACTTCATGATTGGCGTGAAGCAGCCGTTAAGGCGCTCGGCTATCGCGACGACGCGTATGACGACCCCGCGTTTGCCTGGATGCAGACGTGCCGCGCGTGCGGGAAGGTCATGATGTTCGATCGAACGTTCGTGGAACCAGAAACGGGCCATTTCTTGGTGGAAGACTGGGTGAAGCATGCACGAGACCAGTTCGGGGAACTCGATGCGCTGGTGTTGTGGCAGGCCTATCCGAGAATTGGCTTTGACAGCCGCAATCAATTCGATCATTACCGCGAGGTTCCGGGTGGTTTGAAGGGACTGAAAGACGTGGTGAACCGGCTGCATCAGCTCGATGTCAAGGCAATCCTCGCATACAACCCCTGGGATGTCGGCACAAGGCGTGAACCGAAGGCGGACTACGCCACCATCGCGGAGATGGTTGGCGAAGTCGGGTTCGACGGCGTGTTTTTGGACACCCTTCGAGAGGCCGGCAGAGAGTTGCGAGGCTCTTTGGATCGCTCACGGAAGGGAGTGGCCCTGATCAGTGAGCTAGCGCTGCCGTTGGAGGCTATTGCCGACCATCATGCCTCTTGGGCGCAATGGTTCGATGACAGCCATGCCCCGGGGATTCTGAGGAACCGCTGGCTGGAGCGACGGCACATGATGCACCAGATACGGCGGTGGGATACCGATCATACGGGCGAGCTGCACATCGCGTGGATGAACGGTGCGGGCATGTTCCTGTGGCAAAACATCTTCGGATCGTGGAGCGGTTGGACGGATCGTGACCTCTCCATCCTGCGCTCGATGCTGCCGATTCAGAAGCACTTTTCGGGCGTGTTGACGCATGGAATTTGGACTCCCTTGGTCGATTGCACGCTGCGAGATTGCTTCGCTTCGAAGTGGGAGCTAAGTGGCGCGACCTTGTGGACGCTGGTTAACCGCTCGCATGCCGACGTAAAGGGCTCGGCACTTCCCGAAGCATCTCACAGTGGATCAAAGCTGTACGACCTCGTGAGAGGCATTGAGCTCGACCACGCAGATCTGGAAATCCCCGCGCGCGGAATCGGAGCCGTCGTACGGCTGCCAGATCATGCCGTTTCTGCCAGCTTTAAGTCGCTCCTGGAGGCTCAGGCACGAAGGTTTCGAGATCGAAAGCCGTATGCGACACGCGTCGACCCCATGCCCATCCGAACTCCTGCCCCTCACGCGCCCGGCAAAGCTTCGGATTCGATGGTGCGCGTTGAGGGCGGACGAAGAGCGATCATTTCGAAGGTCCGAATAAGGGAGTGTGGCGACTACGTGTTCATGCCTCAAGAGGTGTATCCGGGCCTTCATGGACACCGACTCATCGAACGGCGCGTGACATTGCGCTCTTTTGCATTGGATCGGAGCGAAGTCACGAACGCCGAGTTCCTCGCATTCTTGAAGCAGTCCGGTTACGAGCCGAAACGCGCAGGCTCCTTCCTGGCGCATTGGGTGGAAAGCGTGCCGGCTCCTGGCACCGAGAATCACCCAGTTACATTCGTGGACCTGAACGACGCCAGAGCCTATGCAAAGTGGGCCAAGAAGCGTTTGCCAACGGAAGATGAGTGGCAATCAGCCGTGGAAGATCATGGCTTGCCCTTCGGCAAAGTCTGGAACTGGACCGAAAGCGAGCATGCTGACGGCCACACCACATTCAGTTTCCTCAAAGGGGGCTGCTCCCTCAAGGTCGAGGGCTCAGACTGGTATGCCGACGGTGGAGCAAGATCCGCCGAGTGGAGCGCGAAGTTCATCCACTTCTATCCCGAGCTGGATCGCTGTGAAACGATCGGCTTCCGATGCGCGGTAGACCTTTAGCCTTTCTGCGCAGCTTTTATCGCATCTGAATACTGCTGCGCGATTCGACTAATTGAATAGGCATCTTTCGCGGCTGTTGCCTTAGATTGCATCGATCTGCGCACGCTCTCGTGTTTCACCACCTCCGATAGGCATTCGACAAAGCTTCCAAGGTCTCCCGCGACAACTCCCACTTCGCCAACGGTGCGATTGACATCTCTATAGCTCTCGTAGTCGCAAACCACGCTTGGGATGCCGTGGGCGGCGAAATTGGTCAGCTTGATATTCGACCGTGTCTGATCCCGGAGTTCATCACGACGCGTCCAGGCGATGCCGATGTCGATCTTCTTGTAGGCGTTGAGATCCCAGGTGTCGAAGGCGACAAACTCAAGCCCCATCTTCCGCACGGCCGCCTCAATGGCTTCCCGGTCGTGCAAGTGCTCAGGCTGGCCGAGATAGCCGACGTTGCGCGGCAGAGCAAGGCGCTCCTCTGGCAAGACGTAGCCGTCGTGGTTGCAGTGGTGGTGTGGGATGACCCAGGATTGCCATCCTTCCTCGGGCGGGGGGCCGAGCCAGTTGATGCTGCTCTTGGTGTTCAGCAGCAGGTACTTGAATGCGCGGCAATAGCGGTTGAACTCGCCGGTTTCGTCGATCCGTGGATTGATCGGATCGAAGAATTGCGGGGTGAGGCCGTTGAACTTTTCAACCAGCTCCAGGTCGGGTTCGATGATCCAGAACAGCGCGGGTGCAGAGGCGACTGAGGGACGGGCGAGGTATCGGCAGCGGGTGCAGACTCCGTCGAGCTCCTCTGCGATTTGCACGCCGCGGACTTCCATAGACGTGAGGTGTCGGCGCTTCCCGGTAAAGAGGACCTTGCCGCGAGAGAATCTGCCGGAGGCCCATTCTGAGATTCGGCCCATGTCTGTAAGGATATAGAGTGCGATGGCAATGGGCCGCCGCACTCTACAGGAGGCTATTCTTCGTCTTCGACTTCGACTACCGCTTCGGCATCGGCAACAGGCTCTTCGTCGGCAACTTCCGCCACCGCCGCAGCCTTCTTAGGTGCGCGCTTCTTCGTTCCGCCGATGCCCATTTCGATTCCGACGGCACCTTCGGTGAAGCCTGTCTTGATCTTGATGCGCCGACTCACGTCGCCACCGCTGATGGTGGCCCAATTCGCTCGATCCAGTGCCCACTGCCAGCCGATATCGCTTGGCGAGTAGGCAAACTCGACGCCTTCTTGAACGATGTCGCTCAGGCGGGTCTTCAGATCGTCGCGGCCTTCCAGGAGCTTTTCGCCGGCGCTGATATTTGGAGCGAGGCCGACGCTGATCGTCACGGGCTCTTCTTCGACCGTGCTCTTGGCGGCTCGCTTGGGAGCGTTGTGCTCGATGGCTTCGTTCACCTGCTCGACCTGCGCGACCATGCTGCGGGTTAGCTTTTCGTAGTCTTCGGGCCACTGGAACTGCTCGCCTTCGTAGAGTGCGAGGGCGTGGCGGCCGGTGAGGCTGAGGGCGGTCGCGAGCAACGCTGCATCTGCGGGGACAAGTTTGGGATACTGCTTACGCACCTGATCGAGCGCGGTTTCCAGCTTCGTGAGTTGAACTGTGGTCAAACGTGAATTCTCCTGGTGGGGGACGGCGCAGGGTGCGCCATAATCTCGCAGTTTACCCTCGGAGGACCCCTTGAAGCTCTCACCCTTCTTATCAACTGCTCTGCTCGCGGCGCTTCTCATCGGCTGCAAAGGCTCGGATAGTCCGGAACAAGGGACTACAGGCGGTGCTGCCACCGGCTCGCCTAAGGCAAAGACCCTGAAGATTGGGGTTGTGTTTGATAGTGGCGGGCGTGGCGACAAGTCGTTTAACGACAGTGCGTGGGCCGGCATCGAGCGGGCTCAGAAGGAGTTTTCCCTCGAAGTGGCCGATGTGGATACCCGGTCTCCGAAAGATTACGAGGGGAATATCCGTGGTTTGGCAGAGAAGGGGATGGACCTGATCTTTGCGGTTGGGATTACTCAGCAGGACGCGCTGAAGGCGGTGGCTCCGCAGTTTCCGGACGTGAAGTTTGTGAGCGTGGATGGGCAAGTGGACGGGGATAACGTTCGGAACCTGCAGTTCAAAGAGGAGCAGGGGAGCTTCCTTGTTGGCTACCTCGCCGGGTTGATGACGAAGGCGAACAAGGTCGGCTTCGTTGGCGGCATGGACATTCCGACCATCCGCCGCTTTGAGGCGGGGTACAGGGCCGGCGTATTGAGTGCCAATCCGAAGATTGAGATTCTGCCGGCGAAGTTCACCGAATCATGGGACGACGTCACAACGGGCAAGGCCGCTGGGAAGACGCTCTTCGATGCTGGGGCGGACATCGTTTATCACGCGGCTGGGCGGGCTGGGCTGGGTGTGATCGATGCGGCGGAGGATGCCGACAAGTTTGCGATCGGGGTGGACAGCGACCAGGATTACGTCTCCGAGGGGCATGTGCTGACCTCGATGATCAAGCATGTAGACGTGGGCGTTTATCAGACCATCAAGGACGTGCAGGAAGGCAAGTTCTCGGGTGGCACGAAGGTTTATGAGCTGAAGGATGGCGGCGTCGGGCTTAGCGACCTGAAGTACACGAAGCAGATTATCGGGCGGGAGAAGCTTCAGAAGGTCGAGGCGATGAAGCAGAAGATCATCGACGGCAGCCTGAAGGTGCCGGCGAGCATGGACGAGCTGAAGGGGTTCGCGCCTAAATAGCCGTGTTCGACACTATCATTCGAAACGCCCGGGTCGTTACCTCCACCGTTGACGAGGTGGCGGACGTCGGTATTCGTGACGGAAAGATTGCTCAGATTGGCTCTCTTGGCCGTGACTCTGCTCCTTTCGAGTTGGAAGCTGCTGGTTTAGTGCTGCTGGGTGGGGTCATCGACACTCAGGTCCACTTTCGTGAACCGGGCTTGGAGCATAAGGAAGACCTTGAGAGCGGGACCAGGGCTGCCCTTATGGGGGGCGTTACGAGCATTCTCGAGATGCCGAACACGAATCCGACGACTACCAGCGAGGAAGCCCTGCTGGACAAACTTCGCCGGGCAGAGGGGCGTGCGTGGTGCGACTATGGGTTCTTTGTTGGTGCCTCTACGGAAAACATCGAGGAGCTTGCGAGGCTTGAAAACCTGCCGGGAGTTCCGGGGGTCAAGATCTTCGTGGGCAGTTCGACCGGCTCGCTTCTGGTGGAGAAGGAAGAGCACCTCCGCCGCGTTTTGCTGAATGGCAAGAAGCCGTGCCCGGTCCATGCGGAAGACGAGCAGCGGAACCGCGAGCGCAAGGCGCTGCTCAGCGAATCGCCGCATCCGCGCGAGCATCCGTTCCTTCGCGACGAGGAGAGCGCGCGGATGGCTACCGAGCGAATGATCCGGTTGGCGGAGGAAACGGGTAGGCCCCTGCACGTGCTCCACGTGACGACGTTGCAAGAGCCGATGCTGATAGCCGCGGCCAAGAAGAGGGGCTCGAAAGTTACGGCCGAAGTCACGCCCCAACACCTCTGGTTTTCTGCGCCCGAGTGCTATGAGCGGTTGGACACGCTCGCGCAAATGAATCCGCCGATCCGCACAAGGGAGCACACCGAGGCTCTTTGGCGGGCTTTGCACGAAGGAGTTTTCGACGTTTTCGGCAGCGACCACGCGCCGCATACTCTTGAAGAGAAGGCGCAGCCTTATCCATCCAGTCCGAGCGGAATGCCAGGCGTACAGACGATGCTGCCAGTGCTCCTGACCTTTGTGGCGCAGGGCCGACTAAGCCTGCAGACCCTGTCGAGAATGGCTTGCGAGACGCCAGCCAGGCTCTACAACATGATTGGGAAAGGCGGCATCCAGGAAGGAAACGACGCAGACATGGTGCTCGTCGACTTGGCAAAGTCCTACACCTTCGAGCGCTCCATGGTTGAGAGCAAATCCGGCTGGAGCCCCTATGAGGGCGAGAATCTCACCGGTTCTATCGAGCACGTGTTTTTGCGCGGCAATCACGTCGTGAACTCCGGCTCCTTGGTTCCGCCGCCTCAAGGATCAATGCTGAAATTCGGCAACTCCCTTACTTGATGTGGCGGAGGTAGATGTCTTTGAACTCCACGGTCATGTCTACGCCGCCGTGAAGCTGCAGGGCAACGCGGCCTTCTTTGCGGCTTTTCGGATCGTCGATGACGGTGATGAGCTGGCCGTTTAGCTTCACGATATAGCGGGTGCCAAGAGCCGTTACCTCCATCTTCGTCCACTCGCCTGGCTTGAAGTTCGCTTTCGCATGAATCTCCGGTGTGGGCTTGTACACCCAGCCCCGCCCTGCAGTCTCCCAGATGCCGCCGACATCATCGATGGCGTCGACCTCAGCCTGAAAGCCTTTCACCAGCGGCTGACCTTTGACAAGCTCCGTTCGGAAGTAGAAGCCGCTGTTTCCTTCTGAGATTCGGAATTGCAACTTCGCCGTGAAGTCCTGCACTGGCTTCTCATACAGCAGAACGCCCTGCTCCTCCGCTTTCGTACACTCCCCTTTCAGAACTCCTTCCTGCACGGTCCACTTGCCGCCACCCAATACCTCCCACCCCTTCAATGATTTCCCGTCAAAGATCTCGTGGGAGGCGAGCAGGAAGGCGAGGGTGGTGAGCATGGCCCAATTCTGACGCCAAACTTCAGGAGCAAGCCGGCTGGTTGACCCCAATCACGCGAAGCAGCTCCCGCAAGGCGGACTCGGGCGGGGTGCTTGGCAGGGTCGCTTTCAATTCTTTGCCTATTTCGCTCCAGACGTTCCGCACGTACGCGCTCGACGTCCCTAGTTCCGCAGCTACGTCGCTATACACCTGCTGGACATCGTCATAGGGGCGGCTCAGCCGGTGCGCGACGGGGCAAAAGATCCGCTGATGTCGCCGGCCAAGCCGGGCATAGAGGTGCGGAGCCGTGGTAGTAGCGATCACCGAAATAGCTTCGGTAACATCCTCGACCTCCTCCACGCGTGCTTCGATTTCGTCGCGCAGCTCCACCTTGTGAATTCGTGCCTCTGCCAACCGCGTCTTATCCAGCGCCACGTTGTGCACGACCCGGGTTACGTACTTCTTCGCGCCCACCCAGTCTTCAGGAAGCTTGTGACGAAACCTCCAAAGCCGGGCGAAGGCCTCCTCTACAGCGTCTTCGGCATCCTGCGACTGGGCCAGTACGGAGTACGCCTCCCGCAGCATAAGGTTGTAAAGCCGCTTCCGAAGGAACACCGAGGCGTTCTGGTCCCCGCCCTTGAAACGAGCTAACTGCAATTCGGCGTCCGCAAAAAGGTCTTGGACGTCCATGGCTTTTAACCCGGGGACTCGGCTCCCGAAGAAGTCGGTTCGGGAGTCAAGCCGATTGATGCGCTCGCTTGCGCACCTACGGCCAGTGCCGCGAGCGCCAAGCAGAATAAGCGAAGGAATTTTTTCATCGTGCTTCGATCTCCAGTTCTTGTAGTTCTGGCATAAGTGGTGTCCATTCTGTTACGGTTTTTCGGAAAGCTTGTGCATCGATTGCAGCCGCGTCGCGGCAAGCCTGTGCGGCCAGGCTCGTCATTTGCAGACGATATAGGCACGATGCCTTGTAGAGATAACGCTCGATGCGTCGCGCATCGTCCTCGGGGGATGAGAGGCCCTGAAGGCTTCGAGGGAACTGCACAAGCGCCTCCTCATAGCGGCCGGCGCGCCACAGCCACTCCATCAGGTTCGTGTGATTCGCTCCAATAGCCCATTCAAGCACCTCATAGGTGAGTGGCTCCTCCGTCGGCGTCGCGTCGTCGGGCAATCGCCCGGCGAGCGATTCATAGAGCTCGTTTAGAAACTTTCGCTGCTCCCCGATGAGCCCTTCGAAGTGAACCAGTTCGAGCCCCAAGATTCGAAACCATTCCACCCTTGGGTTCCAGCCGAACTTCCGCCGATATCGCTCCGCAAGCGAAACGAGCGCATGCCCTTCGCTCTGGCGGTGCAGTTCGCGAACCTGCAGGATTACGTCGAGCGCCGCCTTGTCGCGCGGGGGCGGAAAGCGACCCATGAGCTCACGGGTGGGCGTCACTCGGTCGGGACTGTTCTCCACGAGTCGGCGCTCGGCAACCTCACGCTCGCGTGGAGCGCCTTCCACCGCGGTCAAAATCACCAGCTTGTCCGGCTCGGAGGATGTCATTCGAGGCCTTCTAGTAGAAGGAACGTATTTGCTCCGTTCAATATCACTACTCTGCGCGAAATCGGTTCGCTAAACTACCTCTATGATTGCGTCCATCGTCGCCACCCTGCTGACTGTGCAAGCCGCCACCGCCGAGCGCCTGGGCGGCTGGGGGGATGAGACGATGGAGATGATTCGGCGTGACTTCTACCTGCCGGACAAGATGCTGTACGCGGAAGACTTCACGCCAGGCACACCGAGTCGGCAACCAGCATTCAACTGGGGAGTCGGGGTCATGCTTTCTGCCCTGAATGCGGCAGCGCGCTATGACGACAAGTACAAACCCTCGCTCGATGAATTCGCCACCGCCAGCCACATCTACTGGAACGAAACTGGCCCTGTGCCCGGCTACGACGTTCTGCCTTCTCCGAAACCGGTCGACCGCTACTACGACGACAACGCGTGGATGGTCATGCAGCTCATCGAAACCTATGATCTGTTGAAGAAGGAGAAATACCTAGCCTGGGCGAAGGAGACGCTCAAGTTCGTGTTGAGCGGAGAAGACACGAAGATCGGTGGTGGGATCTATTGGAAAGAAACCGACAAGGGAGGCAAGGCCACATGCTCCTCCGGCCCTGCGGCGGCGGCTTGCCTCGCGGTGTATCGCCACACCAAAGACTCTCGCTACCTAGTCGATGCCATTCGGATTTACGAATGGACGAAACAGAAGCTACAAGACCCTGACGATTTCCTGTTCTGGGACGCCATCTCTTTGGAGGGCAGGGTCGACACGTCGAAGTGGTCCTACAACACAGCCCTTATGATCCGAGCGGCGGCCGACCTGCATGCCTACACGAAGAACGGCAGCTACGTCCGCGATCTCGTTCGCATGCAGAGTTCCTCCGCCAAGCGATGGCTCGGTGAGTCGTTGAAAGATGAAGGTCGATTCGCGCATCTGCTCATGGATGCGTGGCTGTACCAACGATATCGCCTACCCGTGAAGAATCCAAAACAGGCTGAGAGCGACCAAGCTGCCTTTACCGGCCCCCTTACCTGGCTGCACGAGAATGGACGTAGTGAAGACGGCTACTACGGAAAGCGCTTCGACGCACCGCCCAAGCCGGACCAGAAGAAGTTCGCCCTGCTCGATCAGGCGAGTGCCGCGAGAGCCTACTTTTCTGCCGCCAACTATTTCCGAAAGAAGGATCAGTAACTCAAGCAAGCAAAAGCCCCGCAGCCACATAGTGGCGGCGGGGCTGGTCAGAAAGGGTCAGACAATGTTGTCGGTCGAGAAGCCCTCCTCGGCGTCTGATCGAAGCTGCCAATCCTGACGCAGGCTCTGCGCTGGCGTGAGCTTTCCTGGCTGATGTTGCTTAAAGTCCTTCAGCGGTTGGGCCGGACCTTCTGCCGTCCGGTGCTTGGCTTCTTCTTCACGGTGAGTGAGAATGCGTTCCGTTCGTCTGCGCCATGCGCGATCGCGATGCGTCATTTAGAATGACCTCCTTCGGCCGCGGAGACCGGCGGCCTCACTTCTATTGTCCGTCTGTTTTCGCCAAAGTGGCAAAGTTCTTCAAAGAATCGTGCAATGTGAGGACATGGTCCCGAAACCGAGGGACAATGCAATGCGTAACGGAGTTCAGCTATGCAGCGCCCTCTCATCCAGCTTTTCGCCCTCGCCGCCCTCGCCACCGTGCTCGTGGGCTGCAACATCGTCACGAAGATAAGCTCGAACACTCGTTCGCTGCAGGGCACCGGTCCGGTCAAGAGCGAAACTCGGACGGTCACGGACTTCGATAAACTCGAGGTCGGCGGTAATTTTCAGGTGGTCGTGAAGGTCGGCCCATCAACGTCCGTTAAGCTCGAGGCGCAAGAGAATCTCGTGAAGGCGATTGAAGCCAAGGTCGAAGGTGGCGTTCTCAAAGTGGCGTCTGAGGAGAACCTCGTCTCCGACAAGCCTATCTTGGTCACGATTACGACTCCAAAGCTTGTGTCTGTTTCGGGTTCGGGTGCCGTCAGTCTTAACGTAGAGGGCATTCAAGGCACCGGCTTTCGCGCGGACTTATCGGGCGCGAGCAAGTTAAAGGCGGCCGGAACTGCGGACGAAGTCAAACTCGAAGGCAGCGGGGGTGCGGAGATCGTGTGGGACGGACTCACCTCCAAGAGTCTCGCGGTTTCGATGAGTGGCGGCGGCAGCACCCTCGTTTCGGGGTCCTCCGACAGCCTGGCTCTGGACATGAGCGGGGGCTCGACGTTCAAGGGTGAGAAGTTTGCCACGAAGGCGGCCACTGCGGACACCAGCGGCGGTTGCAGCGTCGTCGTCAATGCCAAAGACACGCTCAGCATCCACTCCAGCGGCGGCGGAAGCATTCGCTACATCGGCAATCCGACCTTGTCTCAGGATGTTAGTGGCGGAGTGGAAGTTTCTCGCGTTCCCTGAACCCTCGTCCCCATATCCCGGCCAGATCCGTCCCGGGGGGGATGGTAGGCGCTTTTGGGACGGATCGGCCACGGGTGTTTGTCGACGCCTACACTTATAAGATTCCAAACGACGATTTTGTCAACCTACTTTCGCCAAAGAATCTGCAGTTTGCGCGTTAGTTGAGGTTCTCGCAGATGCCGCGAGGGCGAGCGCAAGGGACGCGGAGGGAGCGGATCAGAATACAACCCCGGGACGAACCAACCGGGGCCCACAGTTGCGCTACTAAAGGTTTGCTACAACCGCGTCGCCCATTTCAGTTGTGGTTGCAAGACGTGTGTCTGGAGCGAATATGTCGGCTGTTCTAAGCCCCGATTCTAGCGCTTTGTCCACTGCCTGCTCGATTCGATCGGCGGTATCTGTGTCTCCAAAGGAGAACCTGGCCATCATCGCGACGCTGAGAATGGTCGCTAGAGGGTTTGCCCGACCTTGACCTGCGATATCTGGCGCAGAGCCGTGGACGGGCTCGTAGAGGCCGAAGACGTTGCCCTCCTTTGGATCGCTGAGGGATGCGGACGGCAATAGCCCCAGCGCGCCGGTGATCACAGAAGCTTCGTCGGACAGGATGTCGCCGAACATGTTTTCGGTGAGAATAACGTCGAACTGGTTCGGCTCGCGGATGAGCTGCATGGCGCAGTTGTCGACGAGCATGTGGGTGACCTTTACGTCTGGGTTGTCGGCAGCCATTCGAGCAACCGTCTCGCGCCAAAGCCGGGAAGTTTCGAGCACGTTGGCTTTGTCGACGCTCACCACTTGCGACCGTCGTTGCCGGGCGATCGCGAAGGCTCGCTTCGTGATCCGCTCCACCTCGTGGCGATGGTAGATGCATTGGTCGATGGCCGTATCCCCGTTGTTCTCGCGCCGCCGGGGTGCAAAGTAGATTCCGCCCGTCAACTCGCGGACAACCACGAGATCGATCAGACCCGCCTGGCCCTTCAGTGGGCTCGCCATAAGGAGCGGCTTCAGGGTCTTCGCGGGCCGGATGTTTGCGTAAAGATTCAGCTCGCGGCGCAGGGGCAAGAGCGCTCCCACTTCGGGACGCATCTCCGGGGGTTGAATGCCGTCGTATTGCGGACCGCCCACCGCGCCGAGCAGCACTGCGTCGGACTGCCGGCACAGCTCCAGCGTCTCCGGAGGCAGCGGGTGTCCTTTTGCGTCATAGGCCGCCCCGCCCACCAGCGCATGCTCGAACACGTAGTCGCTGCTGAGCGCCTTGAGCACCTTCACTGCCTCGCCGACTACTTCGGGGCCGATGCCGTCGCCGGCCAATACCGCTATTTTCCTTGCCATGCCGGGCCGAATTATACGCCTGCGCTAGTTCTCTTGGGGCGGAGGATCGGGCCAGAGATTGTTCGGGCTAATAATCTTCGTGACCTCTTTCAGCATCGCCGACATCTCTTGAAGCTTGTAGCTGCGGTTCATCATGAACACCATCGTCGTGCGCTCGCTTGGCAGACGAAATGCGAACGTGATATATCCCGGAATGTTGCCGGTATGCCCCAGCCATCCGTTGTCGTTCTCGATCCCAAGGCCATACGTGACGCCGACCCCTTCGTCGGGGGCGTCCGTGAACTTGTTTCGCTCGACCAGCGTAGCGGCCGATAAGCGATCGCCTCTCACGAAGCTCTCCGTCCACGTCTTCATCTCTTCCAAAGTCGAGTTCATGCTGCCGGCACCCCAACCCCAGCTGCCATTCCAGGTCGTGGCGTCGTACTCCACGCCCTTAATGACGGTGTACCCAGTCGATCTTGGGCTTGCCAGAGAATCAGGAATCGGCAAGGTTGTGTGCGTGAGCTTCAGCGGGCCGGCAAACCGCTCCTGAATCTGGGTCTCCAGCTTTTTGCCCGTCTTGGCTTCGATCGCCATGCCGATAAGAATCGTGTTCGTGTTCGAGTAGTCAAACTTGGCATTCGGCTCGAATTGGGTCGGCATCTCGATACCCATTTCTGCGACCTGCAGCGGCGTGTAGGCTTTGTCCTTATCCGCCGGCAAGTTGTCGAAGATGATATTGGTGTAGCTCCCTAACCCGCTCCTCATCCCCGCCAGCATTCGCATCGTGATGCGATCGCCATTCTTGATCGCCAGGCTGGGCAAGTACTCGGATATCGGCGCGTCGAGGTTGATGACGTTCTCATCCACGAGCTGAAGCATCGTCATCACCGTAAAAGTCTTCGTGACGCTGCCGATGCGCATTTGCAGATCGGTGTCCATCGGTTGGGCGGTGGTTTTATCTCTAACTCCAAAAGCCCGCACGTAGGGGCGACTGCCGTCCTTCCAAATCCCCACCAACATGCCCGGGATTTCGGCGGTAGCCATTCCGGACTGAATAGCCTTGGTAAGCGCCGCATCGCGGTCGTCGTCGAGTTCCGTTGAGCCGGCGCAGCCTGAGGCAAGCGTGACTCCGAAGAGGGTCGCGAAAAGCAGGCGAGAGACGATAAATTGCATTACCGTCAATTTTAGAGACACGGCGGAAAAGTGTCTAGCCTCTAACGCTGACCCTTTCTCAAGAATGCGGCGGTGCAGAGTGAGGGGAGGATGAGAGCACCAAGCAGCGAGCTCACGATGACAAATGGGTAATGGTTCTTGAAGAAGAGCCAGCCGAGCGCGCCGCCTAATCCGGTCATGAGCACGTTCGCGATGGCAAGAAGACAGCCGTCATTCTCAGCTTTTGTCAATCGCCCGGCCCAGAACGATATGAAGGCGAAAGCCACGGCAATCGTAATCCAGCCTCCAATTACCAGGAGGTAGGCACCGCCGTCGATCAGGGCACTCGTGAAAGGGCCGATGGTTCCCACGCTTCATTGTGACGGGGTGGACAACTCCTATACTGCGAACCCTGGGCCGTCCGGAGGAGATGCCTCCACGGATGGAGGCACTACGGTTAATACAGGAACATCGGCTTGCCGAGCATGTTTTCGATCTTCGGGCGGTAGTTCTCTACGTCGTAGAGCTCTTTCACGTCGACCCGCTTGATCCCCTGCATGATCGTCTCCATGGGGACGTGGGTGTAGCGGCCTTCGTGGAGAGCCGTCATCCGCCCGGAGTTACCCTTCATTAAGAGGTCCGTCGCCAGGTTGGCGTAGCTGATGGCCACCATGCGGTCCAACGCATCCGGCTCGCCGCTTCGCATGAGGTAGGCGACCTGTTGGTAGATAATGTTCTGATTCGTCAGGTCCTTGATGGCGTCGCCGGCGATGGCTCCGATGCCGCCTAGCTTGCGGTGGCCGTAAGCGTCGGCCTGCCCAAACTCCACAATCTTGCCTCCCACCATCTGCGCGCCTTCGCTGATCGTCATGATCGCGTAGTTGCTGGGGTTCTTCTTCTTGTCATCGGCGAGCATACGGGCCAGCTTCTCGGGATCGAAGTGCACTTCGGAGATGATCGCCCGGTCGACGCCGGCCAGATAAGCCGAAATGAGCGAGGTTTCGCCGCTGTTCCGGCCGAAGAGCTCGACGACACAGATTCTTTCGTGTGATCCGGTTGCGGTTCTGAGGCTGGTGATGAAGTCGACGCTTCGGGTGACGGCGGTGGAGAAGCCGATGCAGTAGTCGGTGCCAAAGACGTCGTTGTCCATGGTCTTCGGAATCGCAATAACTGGGAAGCCCTCGGTGTGGATGCGGTGGGCGTAGCTGAGGGTGTCGTCGCCTCCGATGGTGATCAGGGCGTCGATGCCGAGGTGCGCGAGGACCTTTAAGACGTGCGGCGTGAAGTCGAGCCGGGCGCTTTCGTCGTCGGGGTGCGACGGGTCTTTCAGGAACTCAGGCACTTTTGAGGGCGCTACCTTGCCGGGGTTCGTTCTGGAGGTGTGCAGGAACGTGCCCCCGTATCGATCGATGGTCCTCGTGTTCTGCCGCGTCAATGGCACCGCCCACTCGGTGGCACTGGAGGGGTCGTCGATGTTGTAGTTGAGCAAGCCGCCCCAACCCCGAC
>JBGGMI010000251.1:0-11553 GCA_041288075.1 Fimbriimonas sp. | reverse complement strand
GTTGGAATCCAGCCTTGTTGATCTGGATCATGGGAGGCGGCTGGCTATAGATATCGGCCGCTCCGATCGAGAGTTGCGCCTGGATCATGTCCGAGCCGGTGCTCGCCTGAATTGCGGCTTCCATCCACGCCCGCATTTGCGCCAACTTCCAATACTTGTCGTGCATGGCTCCCGCATCCGGCAACACGCGTCCTTCAGCCATGAGATAGTCGGCAATCTCAGCAAAGGCATAGCTCCTCTTCAGATCGTCGATCCGCTTTTGGGCGTCCGAGGTCGTGATCGTTGGGGCGGTCGTGGTTCCCGTGCTCGCGGAGGTTGCTGTTTCGCCGGTCGTCGACACCGTCTCCGGCTGGACCGGAGCCGGCTTGTTCACATTGGACTTGACCTTAGGCTTGTCCTTGATGTTGGACGTGTTGATTCGCGTGAACAGGAATACCGCCGAGCCAACCATGATGACGCTCGCCAGCACCACGAGAAACGCTTTGCCGCCGCCGACCCCCTCCGGCTCCTGAAGCATTCCGGGGGCACCGAGCCCGATGGCGTCAGCCTCCAATTGAGCTCGCGACTCCGCCACCGGCGGAATCTCCCAAACGCTCACCGGCTCGCCAAGATTCTTGAACTGTCGCTTGCCGATGTACTTCGCGTCGATCTTTAACTTGTTCTTGATAACTTCGTTGACCGTCTGCGAGTACCAGATGCTGTCTGGTCTGGCATCGTTCTGGAGCCGGGCTGCGGTGTTGACGCCGTCGCCAAACACGTTATCGCCCTTCACGATGACATCGCCCAAGTGGACGCCAATCCGGTGGTGGAGCACATCGGTGGGAGGCAATGACTGAGCCTGAGCGGCTAGTGTTCGCTGCATCTCGACCGCCGCCGCCATCGCATCCACTGCGCTCGGGAAACACAGCAGCATGCCGTCTCCCATCGTGTTGAGCACTTGCCCGCCATGAGCGCGACACAGGTCCTGCATCACGCCCATATCCCGCTGAAGGGAAACGTAGACCCGGGCTTCGTTCTTGGCCGCAAGTCGGGAGAAGCCGACCACGTCCGTAAAAACGATCGCCGCGAGAAGTCGCTGCTCCTTGGGCGAGTCGTCTGCCAGAGTGGGGTCCATGCCGATATTATTCACCTTATAGTCCAGGTTCGGTGGACTTCTCCTCACTCAAGAGACGTGTGGGACCTTAGCTTACGATGCTTTGGGCCAAATGAAGGTTTAATTCTTGTCAATGTCCGACCTTATCCAACTAGGCCGCCGTCATGAGAGGCCCAGCGCACCGCGCCCCGATCAGCTCGAACTCAAATTCTCTGAGGCGGCGATTCGCGAGTTGGACAGCCTGCGAGGACATTATCCGGAGGAGAAAGCCTGCATCTTGCCCGGCCTTTGGATCGCTCAACGCGAATACGGTGGCTATCTCTCCCCCGAGGCAATTGCCGAAGTTGCGTACCGCCTGCACCGCCCGTACTCGGAAGTAGAAGGTGTCGCCACGTTCTACACGCTCTACAACACCGCTCACAAGCCGGGCACGCACAAGATCGAGCTGTGCACCTGCCTGAGCTGTCACTTAAACGATGCCTGGAGTCTGCGGGAGCACATTAAGAACCGCCTTGGCATCGGGCATGGCGAAACCACCGAGGATGGAATGTTTACGTTCGAAGAAGTCGAGTGCCTCAACGCATGCGACCGGGCTCCGGTGATGCAGGTCGGCGACGAATACATCGGCCCACTCGACGTGGCAGGCGTCGACCAGCTTATCGACCGCTTGCGAGCCACGCCGGAATCGACCGTGGTCAAATACGCAAACACGGTCGTCAGCGTGCATCTCCAACCGTAGCTCACCCCGCCTCGAATCTTCCGGTCCTCCGTCCCTCCGCGCCCTACAGTAGAATTAAGCCGCGCATGGCAAGTCAAAGAACGGTCGTCGTGGTAGGCGGTGGATTGGCGGGGCTGATGACCGTCATGAAGTTGGCGGAAGCCGGCTACAAAGTCAAACTCTTCAGCATCGTCCCCGTCAAGCGCTCCCACTCGGTGTGCGCGCAAGGCGGTATCAACGGAGCGGTTAACCTGCGCGGCGAAGGCGATTCGCCCTACCTGCACTTCGAAGACACGATCACTGGCGGCGACTTCCTCAACCATCAGCCCCCCGTCATGCGAATGGCCGAGCGAGCCCCCGCAATCATCTATCTGCTCGATCGCATGGGAGTGCCGTTCAACCGCACAAGCGAGGGCCTGCTCAGTTTCCGGCGCTTTGGCGGCACCTTGAAGCACCGAACCGCCTACGCCGGCGCAACCACCGGCCAGCAGCTCCTCTACGCCCTCGACGAGCAGGTTCGCCGATGGGAATCGAGCGGCCTCGTAGAGAAATACGAAGGCTACGAATTCCTGAGCATCATCAAGGACGCTGACGGCGTGTGCCGGGGCATTACGGCCCAGAACCTGCGCACGATGTCGATCGAGTCCTATTCTGCAGACGCTGTAGTGATGGCTACGGGCGGAAACGCCTTGATCTTCGGCCGCTCGACGAACTCGATCATCAACACCGGTTCACCCGTAAGCATCTGCTATCAACAGGGCGTCCACTACGGCAACCCGGAGATGGTGCAGATCCACCCCACCGCCATCCCTGGGGAAGACAAATGCCGGCTGATCTCAGAATCCGTGCGAGGCGAAGGCGGCCGCATCTGGACTCCGCGCAACCCGATGGACGAGCGAGTGGCCACCGATATTCCCGAAGAGGACCGCTGGTATTTCTGCGAAGAGCTCGACCCCGTCTACAAGAACCTCCTCAGCCGCGACCTCGTCAGCTTCGCCGTCTACTGCGTCTGCCGACTAGGCAAAGGCGTGCAGGGCAAAGAACAGGTCTATCTCGACATCACTCAACTCCACCAGAGCCGTGGCGGACCGCATACCCGCGAGATCATCAACGACAAGCTCGAAGGCGTGCTCGAGATCTACGAGAAGTTTATGCGCGAGGACCCGATCGACCTCCCAATGCGCATCTACCCCGCCGTCCACTACACGATGGGCGGGCTGTGGGTTGACTATGAAGTGAACGCGGACGGTAGTTGGAATGTCGACAGCCATCGCAACCAGATGACAAACATTCCGGGGCTGTACGCAGCCGGAGAGTGCGATTACCAATACCATGGCGCAAACCGCCTCGGAGCCAACGCGCTGCTCTCTTGCCTCGTCGCGGGCGAGATCACGGCGCAAGGCATCATGGCGTACACGAAGCAACTGCCCGCGGCCGCGGAAGATGCTCCATACACCCTCTTAGAAGGCGCGAGAGCCGAGAGCCAGGCCGAGTACGACTCACTGAGAAAGGCAAACGGAACCGAGAACCCCTACCGCCTGCATCAGGAGCTGGCCGACGTCATGTGGAACAACTGCGGCATCTGGCGAACCCAAAAGGACCTCCTCTTCGCCCGGAGTCGATTGGACGAGCTGGCTGCGCGAGCGCGGCAATGCAGCCTCATCGACGACAGCGGCTGGACCAATCAGGCAGTGCCGTTCACGCGTGCTGTGGTCCACATGATCGAAATGTCCAAGGCAATCGTAGGCGGCGCCATCATCCGCGACGAGAGTCGTGGCGCGCACTTCAAGATGGACACCCCGCAGCGCGATGACAAGAACTGGCTCAAAACCACTCTCGCCACTTGGAACCCCAAGGGGCCGAGTTTCAAATTCGAACCCATCGATACCCGCTACATCGAGCCGCGCCCAAGGAAGTACCGAATCAACCAAAACCTCATTGTCCGAGAGATCATGGGGGAGGATTACCTGGCCCAAGCGGGCTTGGCTGCCGTAGTCGAATAGAGTAGAATTATTCGACGTCGGCGGCGTAGCTCAGTGGTTAGAGCACACGGTTCATACCCGTGGTGTCGTTGGTTCAACTCCAATCGCCGCTACTCTTATTTCAAAGCTGACAACAGTGTATTCCGACCGAATCCAGAAGCCGCGTACCCGTGGTTGGCGAAGTCAGCGGTTTGCGCAAGATGTCTTACCGGCTGTGACGAATTCCCCGCCCGTGCAGAGACGGATTGCTAGCCAGCCCAGCATTATTAGGCTGTCCTTGATTCCTGCTCACCTTTGGACTAAGCACCATGCAGAGGGAAGTGTCCAGCTCCTCACAAAACCCATGGACCCTAACACCACGGCTGAAATGCTTCGCCAAATCAGGAGCGGAAAGGACATTCCGCCGCCTGCAAAGCTGCTCAACATGAACGCCGCAAAGGCATGCGAGCAAATCCCATTCAGTCCCTACACAATCGCCACGAATCTGATGCACGCTGTCTTCTGGCAGGATCTATGGCTTTGCCGACTGAAAGGAGAGAGGGGCAGGAGCTTCATCGAAGACTGGAGAGTCGCAACAACTGACGAGTGGAGTTCCATTCGATCGAGCTTTTTGCAGGGTCTCGACGAAGCCATCGCCATTGCCGAATCCGAACCATTCGCCCACAAAATGCCGTCAGACGACATTGCGGTGAGCACGTTGATCCAGATCGCAGTTCACGACGCCTACCACCTAGGGCAGATCAACTTGCTCAAGCGCCAACTCCGCAAGGCTTAGCCGCCCTGCTCGATCTTCAGCCGTACATCTTCTGGAAGTGGCGGTGGGGGCACTACGGAGATCGTCTTGGGATAGTGGCCAAGGTCCAGCTCTTCTAGAGCCGTGTCGATCGACTGCAGTTGCGCCCGAGCCTCCGCCAATGCCTCGAGGAAGTCCTGCGAGGCCATCTCCGGTTTGCGCCCAACGAGGCGGTACCCGATCATCTTCATGCGGAGCGTATCGAGAGTGGTCATGAACACAGCACTCTGAGCCTCCGTTCGCTGAACCCCTGCCATCACTCCCGCGAACTGCTGGCGGTACTCGGCAATATTCTTATCGGCGATCCGATAAAGCTCCTGCGACTGCGCATCATGGGTCGAAGGCTTCCACACTGGAGGCTTGTCGAGCATTCCCTTTTCCGACTGCATCACCTCGTGCGAGACGATGTCGGCGCGGCGCAGGGCAATGTACACCGACTGAGCCACCGATCGGATAGTCGAGGGCATCTCATTGAAGTCCGCGATCTTATCCTTCTTCGTCTTCTTGAGGACCTCTTCGAAGCGGATCATCCGGTCCTGGCAGCCATCCCATAGCGCCTTCATGCGCCGATTGATGAACCGCTTGTCAATTGAATCCTTCCACGCCGTCATGATCGACACGAACAGCACGACGAACAGCCCCGGAACTCCCACTCGAGCAGAGTTGACCGCGATGAAATACACCACCATAAATGCCGCGAAGGTCATGACGAGACGCCACGGATTCGTCAGCTCGCGAATAAAGAGCTTCGTATCCTGGCGTCGAATGTCGTCCATTGCTTGAACCTACGGTGGAGCGGGAGCTTGGGTGGCGGTCGCGCCCTCCTAATAGAATACGCGTCGGGGCTCGTAACGGACCGCCTCTTCGGAAGGTATTATGAGAAATCCCCCTGCTTGCAGCGCGGATTGGACGTACATGTTTACAGTAGCATCCGGATCGGACGAGCCTAATAGGCCCAGACCTGCATCGAGCCTTCCCACGCCAAAAATTCGTCGCGGGCTCAAGAGTTTCTTCCAGGACGTGATCCGGGAGATGAAGAAAGTGACCTGGCCCACCAAGCCGGAGACGAACCGTCTCACCGGCGTGGTCCTCGTCGTCTGCACGGGCCTCGTTGTCATTCTATCGGTCCTTGGCGAGCTCTTTCATCTGATTATTCAGTTCGTCACGAAAGGAACGGTGGGTTAAGCGATGCCTAAGGCATGGTATGCGGTCCACACGATCGCAGGGCATGAAAACAAGGTTCGAGACGTTCTTACGCGGCGCGCGCAAGTCGAAGGTCTCTGGGACTACGATATTTATCAGATTCTTATCCCAACCGAGCAGGAAATGCAGACTCGCGGCGGCAAGAAGCACATCGTCGACAAGAAGGTCTTTCCTGGCTACATCCTCGTTCAGATGACCCTCACCGACGACAGCTTCAAGCTGGTGAAGAGCACGAGTGGCGTAACGGGATTCGTTCAGAGCGGCAACAAGCCGGTGCCTCTGGAGGACTACGAAGTAAAGCGCATTCTGGTCAATCTCGAGGCCAGCAAAGAGGCTCCGAAGGTCTCCTGGGCCAAGGGCGACAATATCCGAGTGGTGGAGGGCCCGTTCAGCGACTTTACCGGAAAGATCGAGGAAGTTAGCGCCGACAAAGAGAAGCTCAAGGTCCTCATCAACATCTTCGGGCGCGATACTCCGGTCGAACTGGACTTCGGACACGTCGAGAAGCTGTAGACGGAGTTTCAAGTGTCGTGAAACGTCCTCAGGAGGATCCGGCGGAGGTGAAGCGTATTCTCGGTTCGCTCAAGGCTCCTCGTGAGGATACGCCGATCGAATGGGAGGTAGGCGATAAAATTCGCGTTACTGAGGGCCCATTTGAGAACATTAAAGGGGTCGTATCAGTTGTAATCCCCGATCAACACTGGCTAACGGCTTTGCTCAACATCTTCGGGCGCGACACGCCGGTTGAGTTGAACTTCGGACAGGTCGAAAGGCTTTAGGCGAGGTGCGTTCTCAAAAAAGAGCCCTTGCGAAGCTGGGAGAAAGCCAGCAACCCTAATGTTGCCTACCTCCGTTCACGCGAAGTGAAGCCCCCTGAAGCTATGCTCCAGAGGGCTCTTTGGTTAGTTTACGGTGGCTTTCATCTCGACCGTATAAGGCTTCTTCAGCCCGAAATAGTCGGAGATCGTTAACGTGATGATGTAGGTGCCCGGCTTGCGGAACTTCCGCGTCACATACTGGCCCTCGGCGTCCACTTGGATGCCGTCTTCCTTGTCGAAGTCCCACGAGTACTTCAGAATGCTGGAACCGCCCATTCCGCGAGCAGACAGCTTCACCTCGGTGCCCGAGCCGACATTCAGAGACGTCGGCGACATCTCGCCTCGGATAGGCGTCGTGTCCGCAACGACGCTCAACTCACCTAGGTAGAAAGTCGACGTGTCGTCAGGCGCGAAAGCGATGCTCTTCACCATCTTGTTCGTTCGGTCCAATCCGAGGATCGCCTGAAGAGGCACTGATACGGTGCTCCAGCCCCGCAGACCCATACTTCCCGTTGTTAGCGGGATATAAGCCTCGCTCTTCTTGCCGTCTGTCGTGCCGACAATAACCCGCATCATCTCGATGCCGGAAGCCTGAGCCAGCGAACCACTCGGGTTTCCACCGCCAGGTCCAACTCCACCAGGACCGCTACCCCCTGGAGGGCCACCGCGCTGGCCGCCTGGAGGGCCGCCGCCCCGCTGTCCGCCTGGAGGTCCGCCGCGCTGGCCTCCGCCACCTTGGCCCCCGAAGGGCTCACCGCCCAAGAAAGGCTCGTCTTCGCCGTAAGGCTCTCCCCCGCCGGCTGAACCACCACCGCCTCCCTTCTTTCCACCGGGTCCGCCGAAACCACCTACGCCGCCCGGACCACCAGACCCAGGGCCGCTAATGGATCCACCGGCGCCGACAGGCTTGTAGACGATCCGCAAGAGATTCGCCTTGTCTTGGTAGTCGTCCGAAAGATCGAGGGCGGGCTCAAAAATAAGGATGCCGCCTTGGAAAAAGTTTCGGCTCGAAATGCGAATGGCGTGGGTGCCCTCGTAAGCCGTCTCATCGGTTTCAGAAATCGTGCCGCTGCCCCATCCCTTCACCGAGATGTTTTGGTCCTTGATCGCTTTGACGGGCGCGTAGATCAGGGTTCCCTGGGCTGCCGCCGCACCGGCGATGGACGCCGCTAGAAATGCCGTGGTTATTCTTTTCAATGTTTCCTCCGCGCTACGCCTCTTCTCCGAAGCGGATGCGCTCGATGCTCGTCGCTCTTCCTGTACTTCTTTCGACGCTGATGACTACCCCACAGATTACACCAGGCTCGTCCGCAACCTCAAATCTTATCGGCATGGTCGTTTTGAAGCGTTTGAGGACCATCTCGCGGTCCATTCCGATGACGCTTCTTACGGGTCCGCACATGCCGACGTCCGTGATGTAAGCGGTGCCTTGAGGGAGCACCTGATTGTCGGCCGTCTGAACGTGCGTGTGAGTGCCTACGACGGCGCTTGCACGTCCATCGCAATGCCAGCCAAAGGCCACCTTTTCGCTCGTGGCTTCGCAATGGAAGTCCACGAAGCGATGGGGTGTGGGCAGGTTTTGGGTCAGCCGATCAAATCCCTCGAACGGATCGTTAAAAGAATCCATGAACACCCTGCCGCACAGGTTCATGATTGCAAGCTCGATATCTTCCTTCTGAATCGTGACCAGACCTTTGCCTGGCACGCCTTCGGGCATGTTGAATGGACGCACAATCGGCTTGCCCGTTTCTAAGTAAGGCCCGATTTCTCGCTTGTTGAAGGCGTGATTGCCGAGCGTAATGGCATCTGCCCCTGCTCGAAAGAATTCCTCCGCATGGTTTGGCGTGATCCCGATCCCGCCCGCCGCGTTTTCACCGTTGACGATGGTGAAGAGAGGCTGATGAGTATCTTTGAGGCTGGGTAGACCCTGAGCTATTGCTGTTCTGCCCGGTTTGCCGACGATGTCGCCGAGGAAGAGGATGCGATAAGTCGTGTCGGGCATTCGGTTTTGGAAAGCATAGCAGGAGGGCAAAGCCTGGGACTTTGCACACTAGCGTGGAGTGACTTCCTGAAAGTCGAAGGGATGCTCCCACGTCGAGTAATAGGAATGTCTTGGCAAGGTCGCTAGATCGTCTCCAAACGCGTTGGCGAAGATGAAGCGGAACACGTTGACCGGTGACATCGCCTTCGGCAGTCGATTCGCGAAAGGAGCCCGGATCGCCATGAGGATTGGGAGAACTTCGTTCAAATCCGTCATCTTGAGATCATCTTGATTTAGGTTCAGCTTCGAGCCGTGATCACCCTGCAGCACAATGATGGTGTCCTTCTTCGCGACGGCTAGCATGTCATCCAACGTCTTCAAAACCAGCTTGTTAAGGTAGGTGATCTGCCCCGTATAGCCGATCTTGTAATCCTCGGCGGTTCCGCTTTGCGTGCGAAAATGGTTTCCGTCCGCGTACGTAAACGTCGCCCGCGGCCTCCGCTCCTCTCCGTTCGGCCCAAAGACAAATGGAGGATGTGGCGCCAAAATGTGCGCGACAACGAACTTCGGTGCTCCGGAGGGGCGCGCCAACTCGGCAAGGTTCTGAAGCGCCGTATGAATATGCCGCCTGCGGACAACGAACGCAGACTCGCCCGGCAGACTCTCTGGCGAAATTGGGGTGAGTGAAAGCAAGGAGGTCCACAGGAGCTTCGAGCCCTCGTTCTCACCTAAGGAAAGAGCCGCACTATCAAACCGTACAAACGGAAATCCACTCGTCACGCCAATATAGGAATAGCCAAGAGCTTTCAGCCGCTTCGCAGCAGCATTCTTGTCGATCGCTTGATCGATCGGCCGCCGCTCGGCTGATGCTGGATTCAGATTTGGAAGCAGCGTTTGCAGATACTTGAGGTTCAACGAGCTGGAGAGGGAAAGCTCGGTCTGGACGTAGTTCGTAGTTGCAGAATCAGCGATCGAGAATCCCCGCTTCTCCAGACCCTCGATGAATCCTGCGTTCGAGTAGCCGAACGTCCGTTGCAGCGCGTCTGAACGCCCGTATCCATCAAGGATGATATAGAAGATGTCTGGCCGTGAAACGGTTGTGGGCTTTGCATTCGGCCCCTGCACAACAGGGTTCGAACTCATCGTCAGCGTCGAATAGAGTGAGGTAAGCAACGGGAAAGCCACTAGCAAGATGCCGACCGCGTTAGATGCTCTCGTCAACTGCGAATACTCCTTTCTCTTCCAGCCTGCGAGCGCCACTACACCTAGCAATCCGAGCAGCCATGGCCAGAACAGACTCTCACTGGTTAGGTTGAAGGCATCCCGTACATGCCCGAACAGAAAGAAAGCTGTCACCGCGACAGAAGCCACCAATGCTCCTCGGTCGATATTGCGAAGAAAGAAAGCGGCAACGATCCAGACCACAACAGTGCCCGCGCATGAAACGGCGAGCGGAAAAGCGAGTTGGCTGGGTGGGACAAGGGCCAAATTGGCAGCGTAAAGTGCTAGCACAGGATAGACGGCAAACAGTAGAGGATGGAATGGCCGCTTCAAGGTTCACCGTCGTTTGAGCACATACAGCGTTCTGCTGGTTCCCTCGATGGGCCGCTTCTCCGCCGTCGCAAAGAGCTCCCCAAAGCATTGTTCGAAGTTATCCTGCGTATAGCCCAAGAACGAATCGCTGCGAGATGCCATGAGCCGCTGCACCTGTGAATCCTCCTTCGGAACAAACTCAATCAAGAGCCACGGCGAGAGGGAAGCAAAAAAGCTTGCGATCATGGGCAGAGGCACGTTATTGCCGATCGCTAGGTGATGAATGAGCGCAAGAGCCATTACAGTATCAGCCTTGCACCGGTCAACAAACGACTCCCGCTCTCCATGTGCCCAGCCGAGCCGCGGGCTAGGATTCGTTAAGTCGATCATCAGCGGGAGCACCAGAGGATTCTTTCGGTTTGCCGTATACGCTTGCTCTACTGCCGCCGGATCGAAATCCCAGGCAACCGTTGGCATACCTTGAGCTGCCGCCAACCCGCTGAACTCCCCTGTATTCGCTCCCAAGTCCCAAACTAGGGACGGCTTTGGCGAGATCGCCCCCAGCAGCTCCGCGATGAGCAACTTCTTTTGAGTCATCGCCTCGGCCGAATAATTTGTGTTCTGGTAGTAATCGCCCCACACTGTAGGAGGAGTCTTCCACTCCAGCTTTTCAGTAGTGCCTCGTAAGCTATCGATCAACCCCAACATCGCTGCTTTGCTAAACATAGCCTTCGCTCCGCCGGATGCACCTCCAGAGCTCTTTTGAGCACGGGCGTGCAGGTGGACATGCATCGACAACCCCGGTGAAAATCGTGTCCGGAAGGGAAGCATTCTTGACGCGATCTCAAGCGGCACCCCGTCGATAAAGGTCCTGAGCAGCTTGTTGAGCCGAGCATCTACAAAGCTCATCAGGGAAAGCGGCGCAAGAAAATGCTCGCAGAACTGTCGGTAAGCCTTCCAAGGCGACGACTCGTCGTAAACCTCAAAGGACAGAGTGTCGATCACCAGCGGCGATCCCTTATGAAACTGAACGTTATAGGCGCTCGCGTCTTTCAGAGACATGCCCTTTTCGAGCGCGAGCCTTTGAACCTCTAATGTCGCAAGCGCAGCATCCTTTAGCTGACTGAAGCACCATTCATACGGATAGCTGATCGACTGAATCAGTTCGGGCTGCAAAATGCGATCTCCGCCCGCGTTATCAGGCGTGATTTCTCGATGAGGGATCAACAGCCCCTTCGAAACGAGCTCGTCGTACAGCCCGGACTGCGCAAGTAAATCGAGAGTTGGGAAGTATTCCTTCGCAACCCTTCGCACCAGCACCCCATCTTCAATCAGAACATGGCCGGCCGGATCTCTGAACGACGATCCTAGTCGCAATCAGTCCTTGTTCGTACCCTTGCGAGCGATCTTCGAAAGGAACGAATTCCAGAAC